>JAQSXW010000101.1 GCA_029256465.1 Evtepia sp. | reverse complement strand
GACATTACCTTTTTTGCTTTGGGAAGGAAGTAATCTCCCGTATCTTCACGATACCACTCGGAAACAGCACCATCAATGGCGATCATAAAATCGTCATAGGGGCGGTATCCAGCTGCTTCCATGGCGGAAACGATGGCTTTGAGGGCGGCTTCGTTGTTTTTTAAATTTGGTGCGTAACCGCCTTCATCTCCTACGCCTGTGGCGGGGGTACCAAGTGTGGCTAAAACACCCTTCAGAGCGTGGAAGACTTCGGTGCACATGCGAAGAGCTTCTTTCCAAGAGTGAGCGCCAACAGGCATTACCATGAATTCCTGGATATCCACATTGTTCGTAGCATGAGCGCCACCGTTTAAAATATTCATCATCGGGACAGGAAGAGTATGAGCACCGACGCCCCCTAAGTACTGATAAAGAGGAAGTCCCAGGCTTTCCGCAGCAGCCTTGGCGCAGGCCAGAGAAGCGCCCAGAATGGCATTTGCACCTAAGCGACTTTTGTTTGGGGTACCATCCAATTCAATCATGGCTTGGTCAATGGCAGCCTGATCCAAGACGTTTAGACCGATCAAAGCATCTGCAATTTCTCCATTTACATTGGCAACCGCACGGGATACACCTTTGCCCCAATAAACAGTTTGGTCGCCATCCCGCAGTTCACAGGCCTCGTAAACGCCAGTGGAAGCACCGGAAGGAACTGCCGCACGGCCCATTGTGCCGTCATCCAAATAGATTTCCACTTCGACGGTGGGGGTTCCTCTGGAATCGAGAATTTCTCGGCCCAAAACATCTGTGATTTCAATGATCTGCTTCATTACCATGGCTCCTTCTATTCGTTATTATATAATCAGGGTGGATCCGTCCATTTCAGCCGGCTTTTCCAAACCCATGAGGTCCAGCATGGTGGGAGCAATATCGGAAAGGCGCCCATCTCGAAGGAAGACATCAGCGCCAACGATATAAAACGGAACCGGATTGGTAGTATGGGCGGTCATAGGAGCACCAGTTTCATCCGCCATCTGTTCTGCATTCCCATGATCTGAGGTAATGAGGGAGATGCCTCCCATGCGGGTGGTAGCTGCAATGACTTGCCCCACACAAGTATCTACGGTTTCCACTGCCATTAAGGCCGCTTCATAAGATCCGGTATGTCCGACCATATCACAGTTCGCATAGTTTAAAATGATGACATCATAGGTTCCGCTTTCAATGCGCTCGACAGCCTCATCAGTCACCTCAACGGCACTCATTTCCGGCTTTAAGTCATATGTGGCAACCTTTGGAGAAGGAATTAATACCCGGTTCTCGCCGGGGAAAGGGGTTTCAACGCCACCATTAAAGAAAAAAGTCACGTGCGCGTATTTTTCTGTCTCTGCAATTCGAAGCTGTGTAAGGCCCATTTCACTGATGAAGGAACCAAACGTATGATGAAGTTCTTCATGAGGGAAAGCAACTAAGACGTTGGGCAGCGTTGCATCGTACTGCGTGGTACAGACAAAGGTGACAGGGAAAAAGCCATATTTTCGTGTTACTTTTGTAAAGGCCGAATCTGTAAAAGTTCTTGTCAATTCTCTAGCTCGATCCGGGCGGAAATTAAAGAAAATCACGCTGTCTCCGGATTGAATTCGTGCATCTGGGGCACAAATCACAGGATCCATAAATTCGTCAGTGATCCCGGCATCATAAGAGCGCTGTACCGCTTGCACAGGATCTGGAATGAAGGGAGCTGAGCCGCAGACGATTGCGTCGTAAGCCTTTTGAACGCGCTCCCAACGTTGATCTCGATCCATGGCATAATAGCGTCCAGAAAGCGTAGCGATTTGACCGATGCCAAGTGCTTTGCAGGTTTCCTCACATTGAGACACAAAGGAAAGGCCAGAGCCTGGAGATACATCTCGACCGTCTAGAAAGGCATGAATATAGACCCGAGGAAGCTGATGCTGCTTGGCAAGTTCCAAAAGAGCATATAGGTGTGAAATATGGCTATGCACCCCACCATCGGATAGCAAACCTAAAAGATGCAATGCCTTGCCCTGTTCCGCACAAGCACGAATGGCGGAAAGATAGGCTTCGTTTTGAAAAAATGAGCCATCTGCTATGGCATGAGTGATGCGGGGTAAGTCCTGAAAGACCACCCGTCCGGCACCGATGTTCGTATGGCCAACCTCACTGTTCCCCATCTGGTTTTCCGGAAGACCCACATCTAAGCCAGAGGCAGAAAGTTTACACCCGGGAGACTGGGAAAACAAGTTGTCCAGATTTGGCGTGCTGGCATTCTGAATGGCATTATGGGGGCTAACTTTGCCCAGACCATATCCATCAATAATAATCAAAGTTGTTGGAGTTTTCATATCAAACCTCTATGTCATTGGACAATTAGTCTTGGAACCCGGGAGTCGTTATTCCTCATTCGCCGCATAAATGATTTGAAGAAAATCAGAAAGCTCCAAGGAGGCAGAGCCGATTAGGCCACCGTCTACATCAGGCTGGGCGAGAAGAGTAGAGGCGTTCTTGGGATTCATCGAGCCTCCGTACTGAATGGTGGTAGCTCGTGCGACCCGTGCACCGTAAAGCTTACGTAAAACGGCTCGAATGGTACCGCAAACCTCGCCAGCTTGCTCTGGGGTTGCAGTTTTTCCAGTACCGATAGCCCAGACTGGTTCATACGCAATGATAATATGCCGCATTTCTTCAGCAGAAATACCTGAGAGGGCAGATTTTATCTGGTAGGCGATTAATTCTGAAGTGACATCCAGTTCCCGCTGTTCCAGTGTTTCACCGACACAAAGGATGGGGCGCAGGCCTGCTTGTAAGGCAGCTCGAATCTTTTTATTCACAAATGTGTCGGTTTCATTGAAATACTGGCGACGCTCACTGTGACCAATGAGGACATATTTCACTCCCAAATCTGCAAGCATAGCAGCAGAAACTTCACCGGTATATGCTCCATGAGATTCCCAGTGGACATTTTGAGCAGCGACCGCAATGCGGCTGTCTTTTAATACCTTAATGGCAGAAGTGATGTTGACAAAAGGGACACAAAGTATGATGCTGCATCGCTTCGAACGAGGCAGGGAGTTCTTCAGTTCTTCCGCAAAGGCGCGGGTTTCGGAAACAGTTTTATTCATCTTCCAGTTTCCGGCGACTACGGTTTTACGATACTTTCGATTCATGAAAACAGCCAACCTTTCTGAAAATCTTCATCGGTCCGCTGGAATGGACAAAGGTAACGAATATTATACCCGATCCATCAGGCAAGTAATACCCGGTAGCGCAAGGCCCTCCAGGAATTCCAAAGAAGCTCCTCCACCAGTAGAAATATGCGTAATTTTATCGGCAAACCCCATCTGCTCCACAGCAGAAGCGGAGTCACCACCGCCGATAATGGTGATGGCACCCGGAAGCTCTGCAAGAGCTTTTGCAATCCCCTTCGTACCTTGAGAGTAGGCAGGAAATTCGAAGACCCCCATGGGACCATTCCAGATCACAGTTCCTGCACCCTGTAAGGCCTCGGTAAACAGTGTAATCGTTTTTGGACCAATGTCCAAGCCCATCAGATGGTCCGGAATATTCATAGATTCCACCAAAATCGGATCGGATTCGGGAGAGAATTCGGCTGTGGCTAAATCATCTACCGGCAAAATGAGTTTGACGCCCTTTTTTTCTGCCAGTTGCATCATCTCACGGGCAAAGTCCAAACGGTCTGCTTACAGAAGAGAGTTACCCACATGGCCGCCTCTTGCTGCCTGGAATGTGTAGGACATACCCCCGCCTATGAGAATGGTGTCTGCAAGATCCAGTAAATTTCGGATGACACCTATTTTATCAGACACTTTCGAGCCACCCAGTATTGAAATCAGAGGGCGGCGGGGGTTATCTAAGGCGTTACCCATAATGTCTAGCTCTTTTTCGACAAGGAATCCGGCGACGGCAGGTAAGTAATCCGCGACTCCGGCTGTGGAGGAATGCGCACGATGTGCGGCCCCAAACGCATCAAAGACAAAGACGTCAGCAAGGCTAGAGAGTGCTTTAGAAAAGACGGGATCATTTTCCTCTTCTTCAATGCGAAAACGAAGATTTTCGATCAGCATGACCTCACCGGGTT
>JAQSXW010000100.1 GCA_029256465.1 Evtepia sp. | reverse complement strand
CCTTCGATGGCTTGCTGTGCAAACCACGCTAAATTGTTAATGGTGAGGTTAGTCTTCACGTTATCTGTGAATACCTTGGCCAGATCATTGATGCGGGTTACATTTTTTATGCTGAGGCATTGCTGTACCACTGCTTTGAGAAAACCCTGTTGCGTTTCGATTCTGCCTAGATCTCCATTGGCATATCCATTGGGACCATCGCGGAAGCGAACGACCTGCATTGCCTGATTTCCATTCAGCTTCTGTACGCCCTTTTTAATGTTGATTTTTAGGTTTTGGGTCGGGTCTACATAATACATATTGCGGGGAACATCATAGGTGACACCACCCAGTGCATCCACCAGCTCGCCCACAGCCTTCCATTCCAGCACAACCTGGAAATCAGGGACAAAGCCGACAAGCTGGGAGATCTCTTTTCCCAGCGCTTCAATTCCTTTATCTCCTGCTCCATAGTTATTGTAGACAGAATTGATCTTTTTTACATCCCAAGAAACATTTACTAAAGTATCTCGAGGGATGCTCATTACATTCATTTCCTGCTTTCCCTTATCATAGGAAACCAGCAAAACCGTGTCGGTATTTCCACCGCCACCGGTATCACGACCAATGACCAAGAAAGTATAAAAGTCCTGTTTCTTGTCACCCGATGTTCGAACCGGTTTCCCGATATCAGCCAGATCCCCCACATCAGAAGACGGATCGGTATCCTTCGTGGGGTCATCCATGGTTGGTTTTTGAGCAAATGTTTTCCACCATGCCAGCACACCAATGCAAAGGGCAAGCAGTATGGCTACGATGGTAACAAGGACACGGAAAACTCGTTTTCCTTTTCCTGCCCTTGGCGTTGTTTTTCTTGGCGCGGTGCCTGTGCCAGAAGTTCGAACCTCCTTCCGTTTGGTCTCCATTTGTTGTTCTCTTTTTCCCTTCATAAACAAGATCCTCGCAGGCGCTCCAGGGTACGAAATGTGTTCTGGTGCACGGGGGCCTCCTTTTCATTAAGTTCTGTGATCGTGGTTTCAAGGCCCAAGATCATGGCCTTATCCAGGTCATGAAAGGCTAGCTCTCGCAGCTCCTCGATGCCCTCAAAGTCCCGGGTTGGTTCCACATAATCTGCCAAATACAACACCTTGTCAAAGGTGTTCATATCTGGTTTTCCTGTCGTATGGCAGGCAATGGCATTGCAAACCTCCTGTGTTTCCCCAAACACATGGCTTGCCAGAGCTGCCCCTGTTTTGGAATGTAACATCTTGACGGATTTTTGTTCCAGCTCATCCAATAAGATACCATATTTCTTGCAAAGTGCCAACTGCTCATCTAATTCCAAGTATTTGGTACAATCATGCAAAATGGCAGCCCGACGGGCGAGTTCGGGATCGACGCCCCAGCGCTTTGCTAAGGAGACAGCCGTCTCTTCTGCTCCCTGCACATGAGGAATCCGCTTCGCCTTCATCATGGAATAGGAAATAGCGCGAAGCTTATTAGGCTGCAGCGATTTTAAATCTGCATTCGTTCCATAGAGCTTTTGCTGCAAAATATATCCATAGACCGCAGGCCAAAGTAGGTCTCCGCCCTGATCCTGTGTCTTGGCCTCTCTGAGTAGTTTCCGGATTTGCGAGGATGAGATGGGATGGACCTCGGTAAGGGATAGCACAGAAATTTTTGCTTTCAGTTCCGCTCGGAGCTTCTCACTTTGGACGGCAAAAAGCTCATGGGAGCCACCCTCCTCTCGAAAGAAAGGAACTAAGGTAACCTCCCTTGCGATTTCCTTTGGCCTAGACCATGTTTCAAAGCTGAGAAACATATCCGTCCCCATGAGGAGGTACAACTCGGCATCCGGAAATTCTCGGCGAAGAATCTCGATCGTGTCCGCCGTATAGCTTCGGCCTTCGCGCCTGAGCTCCAACTCAATCGCCTCTGCACGAGGGCCAATGGCATCGGCGCAGATCTTTGTCATCGCTAAGCGGTGCTCCTCCTGAGCTCCGTCCTCAGGTAAAAACTTATGCGGTGGCAGCTTGTTTGGAATCAGCAGCAACCGGTCTAGGCCAAAGTGATCGATGGCAGTACGAGCTGCCTCCATGTGCCCCAAGTGGGGTGGATCAAAGGTTCCGCCATAAATTCCAATTTTCATCTTTTTGCCCTCCTGTATCCGGCCTTATCCCCTGGGCTTTCTGTCCTTCACTAATACAATCTTATCCTTCTTCTCCTTGTTGTGACTTTGACGATAGAGAACGAATTTTGTTCCGATCACCTGGACCTGCTCGCTTCGCGTCAGCTTAGAAAGTTCATCGCAAGCCTCCCTCGGCGTCAGCATGGAGTTTTCCAGCACTCTACATTTGATGAGTTCCCGGGCTTCCAAGGCATCATTGGTCTGCTTCACTAAATTTTCTCCGATTCCATCTTTTCCGATCTGCACAATGGTATCGATTCCATTTGCCAGCCCTCGCAGCTGGGCTCTTTGTTTACTGGTGAGTTCCATTCAAATAGTTCTCCAATTCTTTCTGAAATACCCGCAGAGCATTTCCTCTGTGGGAAATTTGATTTTTTTCTTCGGGAGTTAGTTCTGCCATGGCCTTGCCCAAGTCCGGCAGATAAAATACCGGGTCGTATCCAAAGCCGCCTTCCCCTCTCGCCTCGTTTAAGAGAACCCCTTGGCATTCCCCCCGGGCGAGAATCCGGTCTCCATTGGGGAGGGCACAGCAAATTACACTGACGAAACGGCAGCTCCGGTCGTTCTGGCCCTCCATGTTCCGCAGCAGCAGTTTAAACCGCTCGGTATCGTCAAGCCCCTCTCCACCATAGCGGGCGGAATAGACACCGGGTGCACCGCCGAGTGCATCCACCACAAGACCGGAATCGTCCGAAATGGCAATCATGCCCGTTTGATCCCGCACGGCCTCGGCCTTTAAGATGGCGTTCTCTTCAAAGGTCTCGCCCGTCTCTTCCACTTCTATATCTACGCCTGCCTCCGCCTGGAGTATAACCTCCACGCCTTGCTTCCCCAAGATATCCTGCAATTCACGCAGTTTTTTCGCATTTTTGCTGGCAAGCACCGCTCTCATCGTATCGCCCTCCTCAAATGAGTGCCTCGGTAAATGCTTTGGCGTCAAAGACCTGTAGGTCGTCAACACCTTCGCCCAGACCCACAAACTTCACGGGCAGCTTCAACTCTTTGGCAATCGCCACCACAATACCGCCCTTCGCGGTACCATCCAGCTTAGTGAGGACAATACCGGTAATCCCGGCAGTCTCGGCAAATTGCTTAGCCTGAATGAGTCCATTTTGTCCTGTGGTGGCATCCAACACCAGAAGGGTTTCTTTGGAGATGCCCTCGCCTTCTCGATCCACCACTCGGCTGATCTTACTGAGCTCATTCATGAGGTTCTGCTTGTTGTGCAAACGGCCTGCTGTATCAATGAGTACCACATCCATCTCTCTGGCACGAGCGGCATTCATCGCATCAAACACCACAGCTGCAGGGTCTGAGCCTTCCTCATGCCTCACAATATCGAGATTGCTTCGCTCTGCCCAGATGGTCAGCTGCTCAGCAGCGGCAGCACGGAAGGTATCTCCCGCGGCAAAGAGTACCCGCTTGCCTTCCTTCTTCAAAAAGGCTCCCAGCTTTCCGATGGTGGTGGTCTTCCCCACTCCGTTCACACCGACAAAGAGTACAACAGATGGCTTGCTGGTGAGTGCAAGCGCTGCCTCACCTACATCGAGGATTTCATTTAAAATCTCCCGCAGGCAGGCTTTCACGTCCTCTTCGTCTTTCAGCTTGCGGCTTTTCACTCGGCTACGTAGTTCATTCACCGCTTCCACCGCAGTATCTAGGCCCATATCCGATAAAATCAGCGCTTCCTCTAATTCCTCATAGAATTCATCGCTCACGGAAAAAAAGCCGGAAAAAATCCCAATTTTTTTGACACGGTCAAATAGCCCCATGCTCATTCACTCCTGATTTTCTTTTATTGAACTAGCCCCTAGAGGCGCATTTACTTCACCGCGCCCTTGAGCGTAAGCTCCGCTTCGTTGAGGTCGAGCCTCAAAATGCGGCTGGTTCCCTGTTGTTCCATGGTGACGCCATACAAAACATCGGCTTCCTCCATCGTGCCGCGGCGGTGGGTGATCACAATAAACTGTGTCTTTCCTGAGA
>JAQSXW010000099.1 GCA_029256465.1 Evtepia sp. | reverse complement strand
AGGATTCTTTTTTGTCGATGTGAAAGCAACTTATATGGAGGTCTTGGTCTAGTTTTTAAAGAGAGGGCGGATAATTTCTGTTCTCTTTTTTTATTGTGAATATGACATGCATTAGTCATATTTATATTATATAATCGATTTGAAAGGATGGGGCTTGAATTAAAATCAATCGTCTTTTGGAAATCACGATAATGTTGCTCAATAAAGGGACTGTAACCGCTGTCAGATTTGATCCAATACAATGAAGGCAAATAAATAGGGCAAGGAAAAGGAAATAGCAATACAATGCACTTTAAGAAAGCAAAGGCGATATTGTCTGCAAACAACGGAATGAATATCTTTCGGGGCTGCACTCACGGCTGCATTTACTGCGACAGCAGGAGCAAGTGCTATGGCATGGAGCACGACTTTGAGGATATCGAGGTGAAAATAAATGCTCCTGAATTATTGGAGGATGCACTGCGGAAAAAGCGTAAGAAATGTATGATCGGAACGGGCTCCATGTGCGACTCCTATATGCCTGTTGAAATTAAGCTGAATCACACAAGAAAGTGTCTGGAGATTATCAATCGTCACGGTTTCGGATTAGCCATTCAAACAAAATCGGACCGTATCCTGCGTGATCTCGAGCTTCTTAAAAGCATCAATAAAAAATCAAAATGTGTTGTCCAGATTACCCTGACCACATTTGATGAGAACCTTTGCAAAATCATTGAGCCTGCGGTGTCTACAACCAAGGAACGCTTTGAAGTACTTAAAATAATGCGTGACAATGGAATTCCGACAGTGGTATGGCTCTGTCCCATTCTGCCTTTTATAAATGATACGGAGGAAAATTTAAAGGGAATACTGAACTATTGTATAGAGGCTAAGGTATATGGAATTCTATGCTTCGGTATGGGCTTAACACTAAGGGACGGGGACAGAGAATA
This sequence comes from Evtepia sp., assembly GCA_029256465.1. GTDB lineage: Bacteria > Bacillota > Clostridia > Oscillospirales > Oscillospiraceae > Evtepia. The sequence goes on along the minus strand of JAQSXW010000099.1, from coordinate 3,253 downwards.
TTTCTATAGCAAACTTGACGAGCATTTTCCCGGGCTTAGGCAGCAATACCATAAGAAATATGGCTACAGCTACGAAATAAAGAGTGACAATGATGAAAAGCTGATGAGGATTTTTTATATTGAGTGTAAAAAACACGGTATATTGTGTGACAATGATGAAATTTTCAAGTATCTTCATACATTTGAGGACAAGCAGCAATCTGAGCAGATAAGTATGTTCTGATATCCACGCTTTCGGAAATGATCTTTAATGGCGGCAGGGATACTGAACGGGATTTATTTGCAGTTTTTGTACTTTTCTTTTTTTCCCAATAATATAAAATAATCTCCTGTCCTAACAAAAAACCGGAGGTGCCGAATGATAGCTGTTGAAGGTTTATGCAAGACTTTCAGGGTCGCAAAACGCTCTGCAGGCTTCAAAGCGGCTGCGAAAGCGCTATTTCACAGGGAATATACAGAGATTGAAGCCCTTAAGGGGGTATCCTTCAAAATCAATGAAGGCGAAGTGGTTGGGTATATCGGGCCCAATGGTGCCGGCAAATCAACCACCATCAAGGTCATGAGCGGCATCCTTGTACCCGACAGCGGGAAATGCGAAATTCTTGGGCGAACTCCATGGAATGACCGAATAGAACATGTCAAGAATATTGGTGTTGTATTCGGCCAAAGATCACAACTGATGTGGGACATCCCGGTTATAGACTCCTTCGAGCTGCTTCGTGATATCTACCGGGTTCCGCAAAAGGAATATAAAACGAATTTGGATATTCTGACAGGAATATTTGATCTGGACGGTATTCTCGGAACTCCGGTACGCCAGCTGAGCCTTGGCCAGCGGATGCGATGCGAAATAACCGCATCATTGCTTCATAGCCCGCGGCTGTTGTTCCTTGATGAGCCTACGATAGGACTTGACGCTGTATCAAAAGTGGCTGTGCGAAAATTCATTAAGGAGATAAACAGAGAAAAAGGCGTTACAGTCATATTGACAACGCATGATATGGGTGATGTTGAAGCCCTTACCGACAGAGTATTGCTTATCGGCAAAGGCCAGATTTTATTTGACGGAAGCTTCACAAACCTCAAGAGCCGCTATAATACATACAGCCTGTTAACGCTAGATTATACAGGGGAACACAAACTCCTTTCAATGGAGCATAGCAGCGTTTTATCGAATGTAAACGGCAGGGCAGTGCTGAAGATCGATACCAAAGGAAGGACTGTGTCCAGCGTCATTAGTCAGCTATCGGGGGTTCTCGAGATTCATGATATTTCTGTAGAAGTGCGTCCTGTTGAAGAATTGATTGCGGATATGTATAAGGAGTATCAAATATGAAGCCCTACCTTTCTGCTCTGAGAGTGCGGTTTTTAAACGGTCTCCAATATCGGGCGGCAGCTCTGGGAGGGCTTGCAACACAATTCTTCTGGGGAGTTATGCTGGTCTTTTTGTACCATGCGTTTTATAAGAATGGGCCTCAGTCATCCGGATTGGGTTTTTCACAGCTGGTAACTTATATATGGCTACAACAGGCTTTTCTAGCCTTACTGATGCTTTTTGAATATGATTTCGAGCTGTTTGATATGATAACTTCCGGAGGCATATCCTACGAATTATGCAGGCCGATCCAGCTCTTTGGGTTCTGGTATGTCAAACTGCTGGCAAGACGGCTTTCAAGCGCTGTTCTGCGGTTTGCCCCTATCCTGGCAATAGCTTTTCTGCTGCCAGAGCCTTATAAAATGTCATTGCCGTACAGTCCGGTTTCATTCCTGCTGTTCTTAATTACAATGGTATTAGGTGTGCTGCTTCTCGTATCCATTTCAATGATCATTTATATTACAGTATTCAAAACCATGTCCCCGGTAGGTTCGATGGCTCTCATAGGCATAACGGGAGAGTTTTTCTCAGGCATGACGATTCCGATTCCGATGATGCCCCAGTGGCTTCAAACCGTATGCTATTTTTTGCCGTTCCGATGGACTGCTGACCTGCCGCTAAGGGTTTATTCAGGGAATATTGCTGCCAGCGAGGCTGTAATAAGCATTGGCGTTCAAATAATATGGATACTGGTTCTGGTCAGCACAGGAGCTTATGCAATGAATCGAATAACACGCAAAGTTGTGATACAGGGAGGTTAAGCATGAAGCTCTATTTTAAATATGTTGAACTGCTGTTCAGGTCTCAGCTTCAGTATAGAGTCTCTTTCTACATGACGATTTTGACTCAGTTTCTGATACCGCTTACTGCTTATGCTGGAATATATCTGCTTTTTGACCGGTTTGGAAGCATAGAGGGGTGGAGCGCCTATGAGGTCTTCCTCTGCTTTGCCGTGATGGGTATGAGCTTTGCGGTATCAACATGTCTGGCCAGAGGCTTTGACATGTTTCCTGGAATGATTAAAAATGCTGGTTTTGACCGTGTTTTGGTTCGGCCTCGAGGTACAGTCATTCAGGTACTTGGCTCAAGTCTGGATATTAAGCGAGCTGGCCATCTTATTCAGGCCATGATGGTTCTGATCATTGCAATATCGGGAATCCGCGTCGATTGGAGCATTATTAAATCAATTACCCTTATCAATATGATTATAGGCGCAACCTGCATCTTTACGGGTATTTATATGCTTCAGGCAACGATGGCCTTTTGGACGGTTGAAGCCATTGAAGTGGCCAATATACTTACACATGGCGTGAAAGAGCATGCGAGCTATCCGTTGAATGTATATCCCAAATGGATCACGCGCTTTTTTACTTTCGTAATCCCATTTGCAACAGTGAACTATCTGCCGCTTCAGTCATTGATTGGTCATGTTGACGGAAACGAAGTGTTTTATATGCTTTTGCCTCTGGTGGGAATTCTTTTCATTGTTCCATGCGTATTTGCATGGAGATTTGGTGTAAGGCATTACAGATCGACAGGTTCATAGATGATGAAACCACACCACAAAATATGTTGAAAATAAAGAAATCAAGCAATATCTGTGTAGATATTCAATTATAATTGCGATACGATTCCAATTACAGATTATCAAAGGAGCAAGGTATTCTATGAAATACATAGGTAATAAGGTGATCGATTTAAACATTGCCTACATAGGAGGAGGTTCGCGAGGCTGGGCTTGGAACCTTATGGGCGACCTGGCAAAAGAGGAGCAGCTTTCAGGAACTGTCAGGCTGTATGATATCGATTTTCAATCAGCATTGGATAATGAGGCCATTGGAAACAGTCTTTTGGAAAGAGCAGATGCCCCGGGAAAAT
>JAQSXW010000098.1 GCA_029256465.1 Evtepia sp. | reverse complement strand
GACTATTTTGACATGCAATATTATAATGGTAAAAAATCCTGTGTGAGTGTTGCAATGTTTTCCTTAAGGGCGATTTTTGCACGGAGAAGAATTCGTCCTTCTTTTCCCCCCAATCTCTGGTGTCGCTCCCATTGGCACCGGAAAATTTCCTCAGGTTTTGAAAAAGATGCTGCCGTTGCAGGCCCCCCTGCAACGGCAGCATCGCGTTTTACTTTAATTGCATCTATGTAAAAGTAGGAAGTGACTTAACAACCGAGACGGATCATTTCGTCAATGCAACGTCTTGCACCTTGAATGACATCATCAGGCAGGTTGATTTCTTCTCCACCTGTACCCTTGACGCAGTGATAAACATCCATAAGGGTCGTCTTCTTCATTTCAGGGCACATCAGTGCACCTGCTAGAGGATAGAACCGTTTGTTTGGGCAGGAAAACTGCAAATGCTCCACAATGCTGGTCTCTGTGCCAATGATAAATTCCTTGTGATTGGACTGTTCTGCATAGGCAATAATGCCGGTCGTAGAGCCAACATAATCAGCCAGTTTTGCAACCTCTGGTGGGCATTCCGGATGCACTAAGAGCAAAGCACCTGGGTGAGCTGAGCGAGCTTCCTGGACATCCTCCGCCGTCATAGCGGCATGGTAGGGACAGCCGCCTTCTAGATAACGGATATTTTTTTCAGGTAATTGTTTTGCAACGTATTGTGCCAAGTTTTTGTCGGGGATAAAGAGAATATCCTTGTTAGCCAGCTTTGTGCAGATCTGTATGGCGGAAGAGGAGGTTACGCAAACATCACAGATGGTTTTCAGTTCTGAGGTTGTATTGATATAGCAAACCACAGCATACCCGGGATATTGTTCTTTCACCTTGGCAATCATGGCACGATCCATTTGATCGGCCATGGGGCAGCCGGCATTTGGGGCAGCTAAGATGACATGCTTGTCGGGAGAGAGTACTTTGCAAGTTTCCGCCATAAAACGGACACCACACATGAGTACGTTCTTTTGGGATGCTTTGCTTGCTTCGACGCTGATTCCGTAAGAATCGCCTGTATAATCAGCGATTTCCAGAATTTCCTGTCCTTGATAGCTATGGGCTAAGATGCAAATATCTTTTTCTTTCTTCAGGCGGAGAATCTCCGCCTGTATTTCAGAAATTGTCATGACATGATCTCCTGTATACGTTTCAATATATGATCTATGGTTTCGTATGGTAAGTGGTAAGGAAGGCTATTCCTCTTGACCATAGCGTTCCCAAGGACTGAGCGGAGCTAAGAATCCGTGTTTTTTCAGAGTGGCCTCAATCATATCTAGGCGTTCTTCGCTGAGTGCCTCTACGAGATGATAATGGTAACCTCCGGTTGCGTTACTCAAATGTCTGGACTCACCCGAACGGAGCGCAGTGATGTATTCCTGAACATCCTGACGGGAACTGATGTTCATCTCCGCTGTGACACGTCCGTAGAATTTATGGCTGATGCTGACATTTTGTACTCGCCCGCCCAAGTCGACAATCAGATTTAATTCATCTCCTGCCTCGGCATCGCTATGCCGAACTTTGAATTCGCGGGAGTGCGTCGTTGCCAGTTGGAAGAGATAACCACGATAGGTGGAAATGATATTGGGGTATGCGACACGTATCACCGCCAGATCCTGTACAATGACCTGACGGCTGACATGAAACTGAACCGCCAAATCTTTGGCAGCAATAGGAGTATCGGTTTGTTTCAGCAGTTTTAAGATTTCTCGTCTTCGTTCAGATACTGTCAACGACATCCCTCTTTTCTATATAGAACGATTTGAAATGATTTCAAGGTTTTTCATGGAGATATCTAAAATCGGAGCAGAATGGGTCAGAGCACCACTAGAAACAAAATCAACCCCTAGGTCAGCTAATCGCTTCAGGTTCTCGCGCGTCACGTTACCGGAGCATTCTGTCTGAGCCTTGCCATCAATAATGATCATGGCCTTCTCCATTTGCTTAATGCTCATGTTATCTAGCATGATGATATCGGCACCTGCTTCCACAGCTTCCTTCACCTGATCCAAGGTTTCCGTTTCCACTTCAATTTTTCGGACAAAGGGGGCATAGGCTCGTGCCATGGCAACTGCATCTTTGATTCCACCAGCAGCAGCGATATGGTTGTCCTTTAGCATTACACCGTCTGAAAGATTGTATCGATGATTCGATCCACCACCGACCTTTACAGCATATTTTTCGAAAATTCGGTTATTCGGTGTGGTTTTACGAGTGTCGAGCAAGGTGGTTCTGCTACCTTCCAGAATGTGAACCATATCACGAGTATAGGTGGCAATCCCACTCATCCGTTGCAGATAGTTCAGTGCCACCCGTTCCCCAGACAGCAAGACGCGTACATCTCCTGTGATAGTTGCCATGACCTGACCACGTTTGACCAAATCCCCATCTTGGCAAGCAAAGCTTACTTGGGTGGAAGCGTCCAGCAGGTGAAATGTTCGAGCAAAGACAGAAAGGCCAGCAATGATGCCATCCTGTTTGCAAATCAGTTGTACCTGACCAAGCTGTGACCTTGGCATGACGGCATTGGTTGAGACATCCTCATTGGTGATATCTTCGCGGAGGGCTTGCCGAATCAGGTCATCGCATTGGAGAAGCAAGGTAATCTCATTCATGGGCTTGCCTCATCCTTTCGATTTCGTTGAGTACCAATGTTCTGTATTCGGAGAATAGCTGATCCTGATCCCGATAAGTGTCCAAATCAAGGTGATCGGTGGAACAGCCTCCAACATGACTTTGACCAAAGGTGATATCCTCTGCGGCTCGCTGAGCAAAGATCAAAGCTTCGAGAAGGGAGTTGCTAGCCAGACGGTTTTGTCCATGGACACCATTGCAACTCGTTTCCCCACAGGCGTAAAGGCCAAGCATGGAAGACTGGCTGGCCAAATTGACCTGAATCCCACCCATAAAATAGTGTTGAGCTGGGACAACAGGAATGAGATCTTCTAAAACGTCAATTCCCATCTCTAAGCAGTGTTTGTAAATATTAGGGAAGTGATTGAGGATGGTTTCCTTCCCGATGGGACGCATGTCTTCCCATACATGGGGTGTACCATCTTTTTCCATCTGTTTGAAAATTTCTTGAGTCAGCTTGTCCCGTGGCAAAAGCTCGTCAGTGAAGCGGTTCAAGTTTTTGTCGTAGAGGTAAGCGCCTTCCCCACGAACCGATTCAGAAATCAGGAATCGGCGGCCTGGTATTGTAGAATAGAGAGTGGTGGGATGAACCTGAATGTAATCCATGTTTTGAACAGCGACGCCATGTTTCAATGCAATGGCTAAAGCATCACCGGAGATATGACGGAAGTTAGTGGTGTTTTCATATAGCCCGCCTAAACCGCCACAGCATAGGACAACCACGGGTGCTTTAATCAGACTGACTGTTCCAGCTGCGTCAGAGACAACCAAGCCACCGCAACGGTTATCCTGGGCAATCAGATCCAGCATGGTGATATGTTCCCGGATGGTTACGTTAGGCAGAGCTTTTACCTGAGACAGAAGGGTTGCAGTAATCTCTTTTCCAGTAATATCCTTGTGGTACATAATGCGAGGTTTGCTGTGAGCACCTTCCCGTGTATAACAGAAGCTGCCGTCCTCTTCGGTTTCAAAGCGGACGCCTCGACGGCTCAAATCGCGGATGACGCAGTTGGAAAAGCGGATCATCAGATCCACTGACTGCCGGTTGTTTTCATAATGACCGGCTCGAAGGGTATCCTCAAAAAAGGCCTCATAGTCTTCTTCGCCACGAAGGACACAAATACCGCCTTGTGCCAAGAAAGAGTCGGATTCATCGGCTCCTTTTTTTGTAATTATTTGTATGCGGAGCCTATTGGGGAGGTTCAATGCACAAAAGAGACCTGCGGCGCCGGTACCAACAATTGCAACATCACAATCATAATTCATGTTGTCATCTCACTTAAAAAAACAGTATTTTCCCATCATCTGGGAAAGCGTGAAATATAAGGGATACTGTCCGTTTGTCGGACATTATACCATGGTAGTAATCAATTGACAAGACATCTAACTATATTACTGTTAAACAAAAATATAGCTGGAAATTTGGTGAAAAAAGAAACAAATAAGTCAATTATTCATCTCAAAACTGACAATTTGCTGATGAATTCATTGGAGGCTGAATTTCGGCGGATTGTCGATTGTAAAAAAAATAGATTTATTATAAAATGAC
>JAQSXW010000097.1 GCA_029256465.1 Evtepia sp. | reverse complement strand
CATCTGCGGGATTTCAAGCACCTATACCGGTACACAAGGTAGTGCCATTCTCAAGGTGTTTGATCTGACGGTCGCGACAACAGGAATCAACGAAAAGATGGCCAAGCGTCTTGGGCTCAACTATGATAAATCCTTCACCTACTCTTCGTCACACGCAAGCTACTATCCTGGTGCGGTCAACATGTCAATCAAAACGATCTTCGATAAAGACAGCGGGAAAATACTAGGCGCGCAGGTCGTCGGTTATGAAGGAAGCGACAAGCGCTGCGATGTGCTTGCCACCGCAATTCGCTTCGGTGCAACGGCATTCGATCTGACCAAATTAGAGCTTTGCTATGCACCTCCCTATTCGTCCGCCAAAGATCCGGTCAACATGGCCGGCTTTACAGTTGAAAATATTCTCACTGGAAAAGTGAAAACTTTTCACTGGCACGATGTGGAAACACTTCGGAGAGACAGCGAAGCGCTCCTCTTAGATACTCGGACGACAATGGAATTTGAAAGTGGCTCCATTGATGGGTTTATTAACATTCCACTCGACGAGCTGAGAAATCGATTAAATGAATTGGACAAAAGCAAAAAAATTTATGTTACCTGCCAGATTGGGCTTCGTGGTTATATTGCCTGCCGGATTCTATCTGGACATGGATTTGACTGTTACAACTTAAGTGGAGGATACCGTCTGTATAGTTCTATTTTCAAACCCAGTCAACCAACGAAACCTGTTACAAAGATGAATCCGGAGACACAGCAACCAGAGCAAAGTGTGGAAGGGAGAACGCTTACTATAGATGCCTGTGGCCTTCAATGTCCCGGCCCCATCGTCAAGTTGGGCACAGCACTAAAAGAGGCTGCCCCTGGCGATACCATTGAAATCTCAACAACGGATCCCGCTTTTGCCAGCGATCTTGAAGGATTTTGCCGACGTACCGGTCATTACTTTGATGGGATAACAAGTGAAAAAGGAATTAGTATCGCAAAAATTACAAAATGTGGCATGGATGCAGCCGATACAAACTGTGCGCTCTCTCAAGGTAACAATAAGAACTTTATCGTCTTTTCCGGTGATCTAGATAAAGCAATTGCCTCATTTATTATGGCGAATGCCGCAGCGGCCATGGGTAGAAAGGTCAGCATGTTCTTTACCTTCTGGGGTCTCAACATCCTTCGAAAACCAGAAAAGACAACAACTCAAAAGAGCGCGATGGAAACTATGTTTAGTGCGATGATGCCAAGAGGCTCTCAGAAACTTAAGCTGTCGAAAATGAATATGGGTGGTATGGGCGCTAAAATGATCCGTCATACCATGAAGAACAAAAACATCGATAGCCTGGAGGACTTAATTAAGGTATCTCAAGATAACGGTGTAGAACTGGTTGCCTGTGCTATGAGTATGGATGTTATGGGGATCAAAAAGGAGGAACTCATCGACGGCGTGAAAACAGGTGGTGCCGCTTCTATGCTCGCCTTTGCCGAAGAAAGTGACATGAGCTTGTTTATCTAGAAAACCATTTCCGCTTCATGTATCATATAAAACCCGTATGCATGCGTCAAAGCCAAGTTTATGGACTTTGCTAGCATCATACGGGTTTTTTGATTTTTAAATTCATGAAATAAGTAGTGTGGCACATACTATAATCAGAGTGAATATTTGGTAATAATTTAGAACGGCATGATATCAAAAATAATTTCCGATAATTAACAACCATTGCATGCATAGAAGTTTTTCTGCGGGTTATTCTATGACCAGACGAAGCGGCAAAAAAACATAGCTCTCGTCTTTATAACAAACCAAACAACAAGGAGAATAATACTATGGCACAGTCTAGTAATAATAGAATTGTCGTTCCCGAAGCTCGTGACGCTATGAATAAGTTTAAGATGGAAGCTGCTAACGAGGTTGGCGTAAACCTGCAGAATGGTTACAATGGCCACCTGACTTCCCGCGAAGCTGGTTCCGTGGGCGGCCAAATGGTTAAGAAAATGATTCAGTCCTACGAGAGTGGCCTGAAGAGCTAATTCGTGGTTTTACCGTAAAACAACAAAAAGGGCGTACTGCAAAAGAATTTTGCAGTACGCCCTTTCATATTTGAATGAATGCCATCACAGCACAGCACGTAAAAACTCTTGTGTCCGCGATTCCTTTGGCTTCTCAAACAGTTCGTCGGGAGTTCCTTCCTCCACAATCACACCGTCTGCCATCAGAATTACCCGATCAGCTACATCACGCGCAAAGCCCATCTCATGGGTAACAACTACCATGGTCATGCCCTCGGCAGCCAATTCCTTCATCACTTGCAGCACCTCGCCCACCATCTCGGGATCCAATGCTGAGGTTGGCTCATCAAAGAGCATGACATCTGGCTGCATTGCCAAGGCACGTGCAATTGCCACACGCTGTTGCTGCCCGCCAGAAAGCTCATGTGGATAGTTATCCGCTTTCTCCGATAAACCAACACGCTTTAAAAGTTCCAGTGCCTTGGTTTCGGCCTGATCTCTGGTCATTTTCTTGAGATCAACAGGCGCCATCATAATATTTTTCTTGGCCGTCAGATGTGGAAACAGATTAAAGCTCTGGAATACCATTCCGATATTCTCGCGAATCTTGTTGATGTTTACCTTTCTCTCCGTCAAGACAAAGTCATCCACAATGATCTCCCCACTCGTCACCGTCTCCAATTGATTGAGACACCGCAAAAAGGTTGATTTTCCTCCTCCAGACGGCCCAATGATGCAAACCACTTCTCCTTCCTGTACTCGAAGATCAATCCCTTTTAGCACATCCAGATGGTGGAAGCTTTTGCGCAAATCCGTTACTCTAATTTTTTCTTTCATAGCTGAATGATGCCTCCACCTTCTTTAGGATAATCATGAGAATGGATATGAGGATCAGATAAAACAGTCCGACAAAGATCCAGGACGCAAAATAATTAAAGGTTGCGCCTACGTAAATCTTTGTCTTGTTTGTCAGTTCCGGCAAACCAATGACAGAAAGAATGGAGGTGTCCTTGATTGTAATGATAAACTGGTTCACCATAGATGGAATGGCAATCTTCGTCGCCTGGGGCAGCACAACCTTGCGCATGGTTTTCCCTTGGCTTAAGCCAAGGCTTCGCGCTGCTTCCGTTTGTCCTTTTGGCACAGCAGTAATTCCACCTCGAAAGATTTCCGCAATGTAAGCACCTGCATTTAGGCTAGTGGTAATAATACTGGATTGAATGACTGTAAAAGTAAATTCCGGAATGAACAAGCTGATGATCTGAGGCAAACCAAAGTGGATAAAAAAGGCTTGTACAATCATGGGTGTTCCCCGAACCACCCAGATATACGCACTGGCAATCCATCGCCACAGGAAAAAATGAGACATCCGCATCAGACAGGCAATCAAGCCAATCACGATACCGATCACAATCGCACAGACAGAAACCAGAACGGTAAACTGTAAGCCTTCCATCAGGAGTGGCGTTGCCTCTCCTGCGACTTCGTTAAAATCACGGAGAAGTTCTAGAAAATTCATAACATCGATCCCAACAAATTGAATTTCTTTGATTAGCAAACCCCTCCTTGTCTCCTTGCAGAAGAAAAGTTTTCAGCATGACATCATCCATGCCATGCTGAAAACAGGAAGGTTTCACCTGTAACGCAATATCTGATTTATTTAAATCAATAGCCGTACTTTGCGAGGATCTCATTGTACTTGCCGTTTTCCTTCAGTTTGGCAAGACCAGCATTGAACTTTTCAATCAGTTCAGGGTTCTGGCCCTTCTTAACTGCAAAACCGTATTGCTTGGGATTGATCACATCACCCACGGTTTCCATTTCTAAGCTTTGGGACTTGATTGCCCACTCTACTACAGTACGATCTTCAAAGCAAGCTGCGTTTACGCCCTGCATGACTGCAGTATACATAGTGGGAGAATCTTCATAAACCTGAATGGTGAAGCCGTACTGATCCTTGATACTGTTCGCATATTCAAAGCCCAGGGTACTTGCCTTGGTGGCGACTACCTTTCCCTTCAGGTCTTCCAGCTTCTTAACATCACTGCCTTTGGCAACTGCCATGATCTGCCCATCTTCAAAATAGCCGTCAGAGAAGTCAAACGTTTCCATGCGTTTTTCGTTAATCGTCATGCCTGCGATCATAGCGTCAGCTTGTCCGCTCTGGACAGCGGCCATCGCAGGGTCAAATCCTTCATTCTTTACTTCATACTTGAAGCCCTGGTCTTCCGCAATGGCT
>JAQSXW010000096.1 GCA_029256465.1 Evtepia sp. | reverse complement strand
GCTGTCTTTCCTCACGCATATTTTCTGGCATTGAGCAAACGGGCGCTTACGGATATTCCGTTCACCCTCTCTATGCGGTGAGTGACAGACACACCTCGTTTACAGAGCTCTCAAAGGTATGGTTTACCTTGGAGGGCTCTTCTGTTTGTCTGGATTCCCTCCGCACCATGTTAACTTCCTTGGGGAATCCTGTTCAGGTTATGGATGCCAAGGACAAGCGATTGTACCACGCCGCCGCTGTGTTTGCCAGTAACTTGGTGCTGGCGCCTTTGGACCAGGCAGCGCAGCTTATGATCCGCTGTGGGTTTGATACTGTGGGAGCCAGAGCGGCCATGACCCCGCTGATTCTGGGCAACGCCAAAACATTCTGCGAAAGTGGCGCTGTTTCTGCACTGACCGGACCGGCGGAGCGAGGAGATGTCCAAACACTGGTGGAGCACAAATCCGTTCTTGCGGACGATGAATGGAATCTGTATACCGCCCTGACGAGAAAGCTGCTAACGATTGCTGCAGAAAAAAGGCAGAAACGTGACTATTCTGCGGTGGAACTTGTTTTGAAATGAGGGACTAAGAATGAAACATACGAGTGTGACACTCAAGGAGGCCAAAAAAAAAGGAGAAAAAATCTCCATGTTAACGGCCTATGATTATAGCACAGCCAAATTGATGGATCAGGCAGGCATCCACAGCATTCTTGTGGGAGATTCTCTGGGCATGGTGATGCTCGGCTATGAGGATACCATCCCAGTCACTATGGAGGACATGATTCATCATACTCGAGCTGTTGCTCGCGGCGCAGTCAACGCATTGGTGGTTTCTGATATGCCTTTTATGGCCTATCACCGCTCCGTCAGTCAGGCGGTAGAAAATGCTGGCCGTCTCATCAAGGAAGGTGGCGCTCAAGCGGTAAAACTGGAAGGCGGTGCCGAGTTTTGCCCAGAGATCCGTGCCATTGTTCGCGCCTCAATTCCCGTCGTAGGCCACTTGGGCCTCACACCACAGTCCATCCATGCCTTTGGTGGCTTTAAGGTGCAGGGAAAAACGTTAAGCGCTGCGCAAAAGCTCATTGAGGATGCGCAGGCACTTGAGGATGCTGGTGCATTTGCCGTGGTACTTGAATGTATTCCCGCCGAGTTGGCTGCTCTTATTTCTGAGAACATCAATATTCCAACCATTGGAATCGGTTCCGGTGCTGGCTGTGACGGGCAAGTTTTGGTATATCAGGATATGCTAGGCATGTATGCCAATTTCATTCCCCACTTTACCAAGCAATTCGCCAATGTTGGCAAGCTTATGACTGAAGCATTTCAACGTTACATCTCGGAAGTTCAGGCTGGGGTATTTCCCACTCCTGAGCATAGCTTTCAAATGGACAAGGGCATATTAAAGCAGCTTTACTCTGAAAAGGAGGAGCCAGCATGATAAAGATTTGCAAGACCATCTCCTCTGTCCGCAATCAGGTTATGGAGTGGAAAAGGCAAGGGCTCACCGTAGGCTTAGTACCTACTATGGGGTTTTTGCATGAAGGACATCAAAGTTTGATTATACGTGCTGCTGCAGAAAACGACCGAGTAGTGGTCAGTGACTTTGTGAATCCTACCCAGTTCGCCCCCAATGAGGATTTTGCTAGCTATCCGCGTGATTTGAAGCATGATGCAACTCTATGCGAGGCAGCAGGTGCCCACCTAATATTTCACCCCGAGGTAGAGGAGATGTATGATCAAGATAGAACCACTGCTGTTCATATGACACAGCTTAACAACGAGCTATGTGGGAAGTCGCGCCCTATCCACTTTGATGGAGTATGCACTGTGGTATCCAAGCTTTTTAATATTGTTCAGCCCCATCGGGGCTACTTTGGAGAAAAGGATGCCCAGCAGCTTATGATCATCCGTCGTATGGTGCGAGATTTGAATTTTCCCATTGAGGTGGTAGGCTGTCCTATCATTCGAGAGGAAGATGGTTTAGCAAAAAGTTCCCGCAATACCTACTTGAGCGCCGAAGAACGTGTAGCTGCTCGGGTACTCCACAGGGCACTCACCTATGGCGAGGAACTGGTGCGAAATGGAGAACGTCGTGTTCCCGTTATTACGAATTCCATTCGCACGATTTTGGAGGAAGAGCCGCTGGCTTCCATTGATTACGTGGAGCTGGTGGATGCCAACTCACTTCAAAAGATGGATTGTATCACTGGAGCCGCACTCTGCGCTATTGCTGTCATCATTGGGAAAACCAGACTGATTGACAACTTTTTTATTGCACCGGAGGAATTACAATGACATTACGTATGTTAAAAGGAAAGATCCACCGTGCCACCGTAGTTCAGGCAGATTTACACTATGTTGGTTCAATCACCGTGGATCCTGATCTTTTAGAAGCGGCACATATTTTGGAATACGAGATGGTGCAGGTGGTGGATATCGACAACGGTAACCGTTTGGAAACCTATACCATCGCTGGAGAACGCGGCAGCGGGATGATCTGCCTCAATGGTGCCGCCGCACGACTGGTGGCAGCTGGAGACAAAGTCATCATTATGTGTTACTGCGATATGACCCCAGAGGAAGCCCACGCTCACCAGCCCCACGTGGTATTTGTTGGTGAAGAAAACCACATTGAAAAAGTCACTCGTTACGAACTTCATGGCCGAACTAGTATGTAAATGAGTTTAATACATGGAATTCCCCAACAAATTGAAGATCCGAGACAATACCTTTTGGTATTGTCTCGGATCTTCAATTTGATCTGTCACGCCAGTTTATAAAACGAATAAGATAAAGTATCCTCTTATTTGTGCAGGTGTTTATGATGTTCTCTTCGCTAATACTTTTGGAAATCTTGATGTTTGTGATCGCGCTTTCCGTAGATCTCTTTTATTCCGGTTTTGTATGTGGTAGTAACAGAATCCAAATTCCACTCTTATCTGTCATTGGCATCAGCTTTATCTCCAATCTCATTCTTTCCCTATCCTTGTTGTTCGGTGCTACGTTTAAACTTTGGTTTCCTGAATCATTTACCACAACATTCTCTTTTCTGTTATTATTGGGATTGGGTATGATAAAGACGTTTGACCAGGTTGTAGCTACGCTAATTCAAAACCACTTTAGACTAAAAAATGAAACTCATTCCTCCCCATTTCAACTCTTTTTGCAGATCTATGCAAACCCAGGGAAGGCAGATCAGGATCATTCTAACGTATTGTCTTTGTTTGAAGGAGTTTGTATTAGCCTTTCGTTCTCCCTTAGTGAATTGACTACTGGGCTAAGCGCTGGCTTTACCCCAACATCCTCTATCCTGCTCATTGGGCTTTCATTTCTCTGCAATCTCTTTGCAATCATATTGGGTCTTTTGATAGGAAATAAAACCGCCTCCTCTAAATATCTTAATCTGGGTTTCATAAGTGGTACATTGTTCATCTTACTTGCCATCATGAAGTTACCGTAATTCTCCAGACTTTCCAGCACAATTGACATGTTCTAGGTTGGCTTTTCATATCGTTTCATATCAGTAACATCCAGCTTCAAGGAGGAGTTTTGGTATGAAGTTTATCGTTTTGCGTCGCAAGATGATTTCTGCAGTATTTTGCACGATCGTTGCCATTGCAATGATCGGCATCGTTAATCATCCTGCTTTTGTGGGTGCCTCCGCTACGACCCGACAGCTCCCAATCTACTGCGTCCAAAAAGACTATCCCGTTTGTTCACTTTCCTTCGATGCCGCCTGGGCTAATGCAAAAGTGCGCTATACACTTTGAATGGTGTTTAGCGCACTTTTAAAGTATTATTTCAAAAATGTTAGGCTTTTTTCTACTCCATGAAAAAAAGCAGGGCATCTGCTTTTCAGCGAATGCCCTGCTCACTTTCAGAAATTTAAACGCCCGGTTACTGAATCTGTTTGAAAAGAGCTGTGGAATAGCTCTCAATGTCGCCAGGAGTAAGCATACAATATTTGCTTTTCACAGCACTAAAATACGCCCCAATCAAATCTTTATCAATGATACTATCAGAGGGGGCTCCCGCAGGTAAGCCATTTCTAGTTTTCAACCATGGCTTCTCTAAATGCGTAAACGCCTCTAGCGTTTTGCCGCTGTAGCAACAGAAATTTCTTATAATACTATCAATGATTGCAAATTCCGAAGCCGAGAAGAGGGTTTTGTCAAATTCATCTATACTTTTAATTGGGTCAAAGTGATAGGCAGCATAGCGAACATAAATTTGACGATAGACAGGTCCATGCACCCATGCTTCGCAATCTTCTGTAAAAAGGAACTTTTCCTCAAA
>JAQSXW010000095.1 GCA_029256465.1 Evtepia sp. | reverse complement strand
ATGTACCCGTAATCGCCGTAGGAATGCTGGATGATCCTGCGCTGGCGGAAGAGACCATCGCCAAAGGGGAAGCAGATTTGATTGCTGTAGGAAGAAGCATGCTGCGAGATCCCTACTGGGCTTTTCATGCTCTCAAAACCTTAGAAGAGGATGCCAAGCCTCCGATGCCGTACCGCTTAGGGTATTAGCTATCCTGATTCATAGATTTATAGATTTCTAGTTTTAGACCAAGCAAAGGAGATATGGTAGAGGTGAAAACAAAGATTACAAGCAAGTTTGTCATTGGATTTGATGGGAATGACCACGTAATTGTCAAAGACGGCGAGTTGGTTTATGAGAATGATTCGATTATTTTCGTTGGTCACGATTATGATGGAGAAGTGGATGAAGTCATCCATGCAGGCAACGCTGTTGTTAGCCCTGGCTTCATCGACTTGAATGCGCTAGGGGATATCGACCACGATCTCATTCACCTCGAAGTAGATGCGAAGCGATCCAAGAACCTTTTATGGTCGACTGATTACTTTTATCAATCTCGTGAAGTGATGACCGCGGAAGAAGAAGCGTTCAAATCCTTGTATGCCTATACGCAACTAATCTTGAATGGCGTTACAACAGCAATGCCGATCACCTGCAGCTTCTATAAAAAATGGACGGAAACCTATGAGGAAATAGAAGCGGCCGCACACCATGCAGGCAATCTGGGTCTTCGCATGTATTTGGGTTCCAGTTTTCAGTCGGGGACACGCGTGATCAAACCGAATGGTGACATGGTCGTGTATTGGGATGAAAAAGAAGGAGAGCTGGGTCTTCAACGAGCTGTCAATTTCATCAAGAATTATGACGGTGCCTATGATGGGCTGATTCGCGGCATGCTCGCACCTGAGCGGATCGAAATGCAAACACCCGAAAACTTGATCAACACGAAACGATACAGTGATGAATTGGGTGTTCCCATAAAACTGCATGCGGCACAAGGTGCGTATGAGTTTGAGGAAATCCATCGCAGACATAACAAAACGCCGATTCGCTTTCTCTACGATTTGGGGTTTTTGGGGCCTCGGACAGGCATCCCTCACGCTCACTTTGTAACCGGTTACAGTAAGGTTGAAGAGGGAACAGGTGACGACCTGCAACTGCTGACGGAAACAGGTACCACTGTGATTCACTGCCCTCTCGTCATCGGCAGACACGGTTCAGCGCTTGAGACCTTTGCCAAGTATAAGAGAAGGGGAATTAATTTGGCAATCGGCACAGATACGTTTCCACCGGACTTCTTCCAAAATATTCGCACGGCCAGCATGGTATCACGCATCTTGGAAGGAAGCGTGCAGGATTCTACTTATGCAGACGTATTTCGTGCAGCAACTCTTGGAGGAGCTCAATTTTTCGGTCGTGAAGATCTTGGCCGTCTCGCGCCTGGTGCAAAAGCGGATATCATCGTAGTCGATTTAGATGGTTTCCACATAGGACCAGTAGAAGATCCGATCCGCACGATGATCATGTCCGGTTCTGGTAGAGATGTAAAAATGTCGATCATCAACGGACGAACCGTTATGAGAGACAGACAGATTCCAGGAGTTGACCTTGAAGAAGTTCGCATCAAAGGGCAAACCTATTTTGACAAAATGCGCTTCAGTTATCTTGAAAGGGATTACCAGCAACTTCCGGAAGAAGAACTATTTCAACCATCATTTCGGGTTATTGAAAAATGCCAAAAAGGCTAACATGACCTTCAGTCGAAGCGGCACTATCTAAAGGATATTTAAGAGAATCGTGTAGATCGAGCTATACGATTCTCTATTCTTGGAAGCACGAAACACCGAAAGCAGATTACTGAAAATTTTCCATTATCTAAATGTACCGTGTATTTCCATTTGAGTAAAGGGGGAAATTCATCATGGTGGATAAACGCTATCTCGCTGCTTATCTTGCGGTAGTTGTGGGAATTGCATTAGCTCTGATCGGCTGCAGCTCCAATTCAGAGCAGCATGCTTCCAACAACAGCGCAACTGCAGAGACGCTGAACACACAAGGGACATTGATTATTGCCAGAAAGGCGGATGCGACAACCTTAGATCCACATTTCATTACGAACAACAACACTTCGAATTATATCTCTATGGGCAAAGTTTATGAAGGCCTTGTGCAACGCGATCAAAATATGAAGTTTTTACCTGCACTTGCTACCGAGTGGAAACAGCTGAATGATGTCACCTGGGAATTTAAGCTCCGTCAAGGGGTAACCTTCCACGATGGAACTCCATTCAACGCTCAAGCCGTCCAAAAGACATTTGCGAGGATATTGGATAAAAACGTTGGTTCATCGCGTATTGCCGTCTTTGCTATGGTGAAAGAGATTAAAGCAATCGATGACTACACGGTTCAGTTCATTTTGGATTATCCATATGCTCCGCTGCTTGCCAGCTTGGCTATTAATGATGGAAGTATTATTAGCCCGAAAGCGATCGAGCAATATGGAAAGGACCTTGCGAAGCATCCGGTAGGTACCGGTCCCTTTTCCTTTGAGTCATGGACACCCGGACAAGAACTGGTACTTGTGAGAAACGAAAACTACTGGGGCGAAAAACCAAAGATAGCGAAAGTGATCTATAAGATCGTACCTGAAGATACCACACGGACCGCTATGGTAGAAACAGGAGAAGCCCATTTAACAGATCAAGTGCCGGTTTCGGAACTTGCACGCGTGCAATCATCTCCTTCTATCAAACTCCTGCGCACAGAAGGGCTGGGCATCGAGTGGCTCGATTTTAACGTGCAGAAAAAACCTTTTGATGATGTTCGCGTCCGGCAAGCTATTGCGCATGCGATCGATAAAGAAGCGATTATCAAAGGCGTGTACAACGATGTGGGCAGAAAGGCTGTTTCCACTTTATCACCCAAGGTCGTCGGCTATCATCCTACTTTAAAGGACTATGACTATGATGTGAACAAAGCAAAAGCGCTGCTAGCCGAAGCAGGATATCCAAATGGATTTACAACCTCGATTATGACGGGGGATCAAAAAGAGCGTGTGAACCTGGCCGAAGTAATTCAAGCTCAATTAAAGGAAGTCGGTATCGATGTAGAAGTGAAGTCAATGGAGTATGGCGCGTATTTAGCTGCCGCAGGAAAAGGAGAGCATGAGATGACTATCGGCAGCTGGGGAAACGCGACCGGTGACGGTGACTCTGTTCAATGGAATATTTTCCACAGCAGTTCCTTCGGTGATCCTGGAAACCATGCCTTCTACGCTAACGCAGAAGTGGACATGCTAATCGAGGCAGGCCGCAGAGAAAGTGATCCGGTAAAACGCGACCAAATCTATGCAAAGCTGCAGGAAATAGAGTTGAAAGATGCCCCGGTCGTTCCGATCCGAATCGTCGATCACCTGGCTATCGTAAGCGAAAAGGTCAAAGACTTCTCCATGGATCCAATTGGGTTTTTTCAACTGAATAAGGTAACCGTAGAAGAATAAATCAAAAGAGGATGCTGCTGCATGATTCGCTCCTATCTCCTTGTACTGATGTGCGTCATTTTTTGGGGGAGTGACTTTGTATTTGGTTCTATCTTGGTTCGTGAGTTCCCTCCGCTACTGTTATCAGGTACTCGTCTACTCTTCATTGTTCTATTTTTAGCCCTATATGCTTTGTGGCATAAGCAAAAGTTCAATATTGCAAGAAGAGATCTGACTCTCTTTCTTTTTTTGGGCATGATTGGGATGGGACTAAATCAATGGTCGTTTTACAAAGGCTTAGAAACAACGGATCCGGCAACTGCCAGCTTAATTTTGGCACTTGCCCCCATTACAACCGTCTTTTTAGCAGCATTGTTCCTGAAAGAAAAAATGACTGTGCGGTTGGTTATTGGAGCTGTAATAGCCATCTCTGGTGTATTTCTTATCATCACCAACGGAAATGAGTTGGAAATTTCCGAAGGGGCTTATTATATTTTGATCACCATGCTGACTTTTTCCCTCTCCATTGTCTGTGTCCGCAAGCTGGTACAATCCTATGATTTTATAGCTGTCACTGTTTACCAAAATTTGATTGGCTTTATGTGCTTGTCTCCAGTTGCCCTAGGTACTGAATCGGTAGGCCAGATGAGTACAGAAGTCTGGGCATGGTTCCTGTTGATTGCAACGGGAATTGTCATTCAAGGAGTGTCTACGCTCGTATGGAACAGTCAGTTGCAAAAGGTAGGGGCTGCAAGAGCGGCAATGTTCTTAAATCTTGAACCATTCGTGGCGATGATCCTCGGATTTGCCTTGCTTGGTCATGTTGTGAGTCATTTGCAATTGATG
>JAQSXW010000094.1 GCA_029256465.1 Evtepia sp. | reverse complement strand
AGCCATGGGTTACGATCTGCTTATAGGGCGCAATTCCATTGGCCGCAATGGAGGTCAGCATTGAGGATTGGAACCAGCCACGGTACTGATCTCCACCTTCTAAATAGAGGTCGGCAGGATAGGAAAGCTCGGGGCGCTTTGATAGTACAGCGGCATGGGTCGAGCCTGAGTCGAACCACACATCCATGATGTCGCTCTCCTTTGAGAACCTGTCGTGGCCGCAGTGCGGGCAGCGGAAACCAGATGGCACCAAGTCATTTGCATCCTTTTCAAACCAAATATTAGAGGAATGCTCCGCAAACAGCTTTGCCACATGGTCAATGGTCTCAGGTGTTACGATATGTTCGTTGCATCCATCACAGAAGAAGATCGGAATCGGGACGCCCCACTTTCGCTGACGGGAAATACACCAGTCAGAGCGCTCCGCAATCATGGCGGTCATCCGCTCTTTCCCCCAGTCGGGTTTCCACCAAATTTGATCGCAGGAAGAAACGGCTGCTTCTTTGATGCTGTCAACAGAGCAGAACCACTGCTCTGTCGCCCGGAAAATGATTGGGTTTTTGCAGCGCCAGCAGTGAGGATAGGCGTGAACAATCTCCTCTTTTGCCAGTAGTGCGCCCATCTCCTCCAGTACGGGAATGATTGCCTCGTTGGACTTTGAGATGTGAATCCCATTGAAGCGCTCATCTGTCAAAACACCTCTGGAATTGACCGGAACTGGCGTTCCAATCTGCGTCTTGCCTTCCTTGTCATATCTCTGACAGATGGCAAAGTCATCCGCACCAAAGCCAGGGGCAGTATGCACGCAGCCAGTACCGGCATCTAACGTGACATGGTCGCCGCATAGAATCACTGACTGCCGATCTGTAAATGGATGCTGGGCAGTCATCAGTTCAAAAAATGCACCCTTTTCGGTTGCCAAGATTTCTACTTCATCAAGACCGGCAACCTTGGCCACATTCTTGGATAGGCCTTCTGCTACAATGTAGATTTCGCCGCCCTTTGCCTTCAGCAGGACATAGTTAAGATCAGGGTTCAGAGAAATGGCCCGATTGCCCGGCAGGGTCCAGGCGGTCGTCGTCCAAATGACGAAGGACATCTTGGACAAATCTCCATATTGAGAAAGCTTTCCCTTGTCGTCGGCAACCGGAAACTTGACATACAACGTAATGCAGGGATCATTCTGATACTCAATCTCTGCCTCTGCCAGTGCTGTCTCATCCGTATAGCACCAGTAAACAGGCTTGAGCCCTTTATAAATATAACCCTTTTCTGCCATGGCACCAAACACGCGAATCTGCTCCGCTTCAAAGTCCGGTGTCAGGGTAATGTAGGGATGCTCCCAATCTCCGATACCGCCTAGGCGCTGAAACTGCCCTCTCTGACGATCCACAAATGACATGGCATATTCCCGACACTTATCCCGAAATTCTGGCACAGACAATTCGCCAAACTTGATCTTTTTATTCTTCATGATGGCGGACTCAACTGGCAGACCGTGGGTATCCCAGCCCGGAACATAGGGAGCATAAAATCCTGTCATATTCTTGTAGCGGACAATCATATCTTTTACAATCTTATTGAGCGCGTGTCCGATGTGAATGTCACCATTGGCATAAGGAGGGCCATCGTGAAGGATAAACTTCGGCTTGCCTTGGTTCTTTTTCATGAGTCTCTCATAGAGCTTTTTGTCCTGAAACTCCTTCAGCATGGAGGGCTCCCGTTGTGGCAGACCGGCTCGCATAGGGAATTCTGTCTTCGGCAGATGGATGGTGGCATTATAATCTTGCGCCATGGCTCTTGTCTCTCTCCTTCGGGGCGGTCTGCCGCCCAAAAAATATAATTTTATAATTGGAAAGGAACCTGAACCGGGCAGACCGGCCAAGTTCCGTCCAAAATGCCGCCGTGAAAGCGGTCTTTATCTCTTCCACATCATTTGTGGAACATAAACGTTTACTTAAATTGATAGTCCTTCCCAAATTGCAGACGATCAAACACAACCGTATCCGATTGTTCGCTTGCCTCCATCTGTACGCCTTGCTCTTCCGGCGCGAGGCTCCCTACCGGTTCCTGCACCGCAGTGGTAGCATCCCCTGTGATCTCGGGAGGATCCTCTGTCTGCGTGGCAATCATCATTTCTGAGACATTTTCCTCGATCTCCCTCACAGGATCGCTTTCCTGCGTTTTCGCACTGGGCGTTAGCGTCATCTCAGCCAAGCGACCAATGTATTCCAGCTCACGGGTATATAGTTCCTTCAGCTTATTGACATAAGCTGTGGTAGAATTACGGGCAGCAGTGAGGCGCATCTCCTCGTTATTCATCTCCCGGCGGATTTCTTCGATTCTACGCTTGGCCTCACCTTCGGCCTTGGTAATGGCATCGGCCTTTTTTGTCTCAGCCTCTTTTACCATGGAATCCGCCATCTTCTGTGCAGAGAGCAGTGTCCTGCGCATGGCATCTTCCGTTGCCCGATATTCTTCAATTTTGTCCACCAAGACCTTCATCTTGCTCTTAAGCGCCGCATTTTCTTTATACAGGGCAGTGTAATCACTGATCAGAGTGTCCAGAAATGTGTCCACCTGAGCCATGTTGTACCCGCCGCCGAAAGAGGCTTTCGAAAAGACGCGAGATTCCGCTTCCTGAGGGGTCATCATAATCGTTCACTCCATTTTTTCAGTTTCATCTGCTTTTCCTTAGAAAAACAGTCCGTTGTTTTCCAATTCGTCGAGCAGATCACCCTGAATATCTACATTGTATGGCGTGATGATAAAGGTAGACAAAGCTACCTTTTTGATTTGCCCCTCATTGGCATACGCAACACCGGACAGAAAATCTAAGAGTCGGCGAGCAATGTCCTTGTTGGTGGACTCTAGGTTCAGCACAACCGTACGCTTGTAGCGCAGATGATCGGCAATTTCAGAGGCATTTTCAAATCGCTCCGGCTTCACAAGTACAACTTGGAGCTGCGTTGTGGTATGGATGTTTACCACCTTATTGCTCCGGCGGTCAAGATCGGAATAAGACGATTCCCGAACCCGCTCTTTTTTGGGCTCAGCAAAGGTTTGCGGTTCATCTTCATAATCCGCATAATCATCTTCCAGCTCATCCTCATAGGGATGCGCTAGCTTTTTTAGTTCATCAAGAAATCCCATGGTTGCTTGTCCCTCCAAATGATCATGTAGGCTAAGTCCCAAATGGCATCGTATTCTATCTCGTTAGCGGATAGGAGGACGATTACCAAACAACGCAGTCCCTACCCGAACCATAGTTGCACCTTCTTCAATGGCCAGGGGATAATCTCCGCTCATACCCATGGAAAGGCAGTCTATATTAGGATTATTATTACCTATTTTATTTCTTGTGTCAACAAAAAGCTGTCTTGTCTGTGCAAAAAATCCTCGCAGATCGTCTTCTGCGCTGTCTGCGGGAGGGATACACATCAGTCCTCTAAGGCGAATATGGGCCAATTCCTCCGTATATGCAACCAAATTGGGCAGGTCTTCCGGCAATACCCCACCCTTGTTCTCTTCGTGTCCAATATTGACTTCCAGAAGGATGTCCTGCACGAGCTCACGCTTCTGGGCCTGCTTATCAATGGCATCCAAGAGGCGAATGGAGTCTACCGATTGGATGAGGTCCACCTCACCAACCACCTGCCGTACCTTGTTGGTCTGTAGATGTCCAATGAAGTGGATTTCGGCACCTTCATAGGCACTCACCTCCAAATGATCTGTGAGTTCCTGCACCCGGTTCTCCCCACAGACGGAAATTCCTGCCGCAATGGCAGCCCGAATGGTCTCAGACGTCTGGGTTTTGGTCGCCGCAATCAGGGTGATCTCCTCAGGGTTACGGCCTGCACGAAGAGCTGCCTTTACCAGTTCTCCCCTAACCTGCGCCACGTTTTGCTCAATCTGGTTCTGTTTCTCCATCATGTCATCGTACCACCTTTCCTTCGTATAACTCTGCGGCGGTAATGATCACCTCATCACCGGAACGTAAAATGTGTTTATCTTTACTGTCTTTTGGATCTGCCTTCACCAGGTAGTCATCACCATCCTCAGCCACTACCTTGACCGGCTTGAATTCTGCCTGAAATGCGGTGACCGTATAGACACCGACAGAACCATCTTCCTGTGCCCGCAGGGCCTTTTTGGGGACTCGGATTCCCTCTTCACTTTGGAAAATCACTGAAGCTGCTCGCTCACGAAGGGCAATGATATCCGGCAAATTTCGACTGGAGACCAAAACGACCACCGCCTCCCCGCCTTCGGTATAGCTCATTTCACTCACCGACATGGGAATGGGATCCGCCAGAGAGGAAATCCGCACTGTGACTTG
>JAQSXW010000093.1 GCA_029256465.1 Evtepia sp. | reverse complement strand
AACGTAACCAGCGTTTAAAGGCCCGATCCGGCCCGTAAAAGAGCGGGTTACACTCCCGCCCGACTTTCCTCTGTTCCCGCATCTTTTCATGATACTCAGGAACAATGTAATCAAAAGCCACCTTACGAGGAACGACACGCCACAGGCTTGGATTGGTAGCCAGTGTAAAGGGCAGGTCTTTCTCCTCTACCAAGTCTTCAACCAGATACCTTGCAATGTTATAGCCTGCACCCGTAACATAGTAATTACTACGACCTTGGCGGCAGTTAATTTCAAACACCTTGAACTTACCGTCACGCTGGTCGTACTTGATATCAAAATTGGAAAAGCCACGGAAGCCAATCTCCTCCAGAAAGCCTTTCATCTTCTCGCACAATGCCTCATTGACTTCTGTCAGAATCACGGCATGGTTGCCAATGCCGTGGGGGGTATGCTCCTCCAAAAGCACATGGCCTAAACACATGAGCCTTACCTTTCCATTGCGGTCGGAATAATTGGTCAGCACACGCATGTAGGTATCATCTCCAGGGATAAAGTCCTGAATGATCATGCTGTCGGGATAACCTGCGGCGTAAACCTTGTCCAAAACCTCAAGAAGATGCGCTTTGTCCCGGCAACGAAATACCTTTTCATTCCCCGGGAAAGGATGCTCCCAATAGGCAACCCCGTTTGCTGGTTTGCAGATATAAGGCGCTTCAAAGGGAAGTTCAAAATCATGTCCCATCGCAGATCGATAGATGAACGTGTTTGGATAATCAATCCCGTGCTTCTCACACAACTCGTAAAATCGTTCTTTGTGGATCAGATGATTAATCAATTCTCCGGACACATAGGGTGCAATCACATTCTGAGGAAAATGCTCCTGATTCTCTGCTGCCAGCTTAACATAGCTGTCGCCGCAAGCAATTAAAAGAATTCTTTTATCCGCATACTCCTCCGCAACCGTCTTCACGTTGCGGCAAAAGGCTTCCACATCTTCGTTTTCTGCACAAACTCGGTAGTCGATGATTGCACTCTCAAAGGCGGGTCCAGAAGCAAACTTTCCAAAGCAGACAGAGCGCAGCCCATATGCCTCATGAAAGGCACGCGCTACGCTGTAAACATTAATATCGCCCCCAAATAACAAGGGCTGAACATTCTGGGTCATATCTGAGTCTCCCTCTTTTCCAACTAGAGAAGTTTCACCCCATGCTTCCCTCTCATTCCTTTTTTCCCATATCGCGCCACGTTCATACCCTAGCCGGACACGCGCGTAACCTGATAGACACCGGAAATTTGGTTTAACTTGTTCATCACGGTGCGCACATCGGCGCTGTTCTTCACTTCCAACACTGCACTGATCTTCGCATAGCCATCTGGTAGACTGTTGGCCGCGAGAGACAAAAGCCGCAGCTTAGCAGAGGAGAGAATCATGGCCACATCCAATGTTAGTCCATCTCGATCCTTGGCGGTTAGTTCCAGTGCAGTCTTATAGGTGTTCTGGCTGCCCTGATCCCAAGATACGAAAACCCATCGGTCTTTCTCCTCCGGTTTCCGACGAGAAATTGCTGCATTCGGGCAATCCGATCGGTGAACCGATACTCCATAACCACGGGTAACAAAACCTACAATCTCATCCCCAGGGACCGGTGTACAGCACTTGGCAAACTTCACCATGCAGTCTGTCATATCCTCAACAATCACGCCGGAAGCAGAACGCTTTCGATTCCCTGTATTTGCGACACCAGACTCCACCTGTACCTTTACGGGTGCCGGTTCGGCGGCCACTTTTTCCGCTGTGGCCTTTTCAGCCTGAATGCGATTGAGATAAACGAGCTCTTCCTTGACTCGGTTGGCGCACTTTTGGGCACTGGCACCGCCATAGCCAATGGCCGCATACATCTCATCCAGAGAACCGAAGCGGACTTTTTTGAGGACATGAGGCAGAATTTCTTCCCCTATTACCAATGCCATGGGAATAGCCAAATGCTTCAGTTCGGATTCAAACATACTGCGGCCGTGCGCAATGTTTTCCTCCCGCTTCTCTCTCTTAAACCACTGGCGGATTTTCGTTCTGGCTTCGTTACTTTTGGCCAGCTTGATCCAGTCACGGCTCGGGCCGCGAGCATTCTTTGCGGTGACAACCTCAACGATTTGGCCAGAATTCAACCGGTAATCAAAATTCACAATTCTTCCGTTTACCTTGGCGGCAACCATACCGTTTCCAACGGCAGAGTGAATGGTATAGGCAAAGTCAATCGGTGTTGCCCCAGCAGGAAGGTTAATGACATCCCCCTGAGGCGTAAATACAAACACCTCATCTGCAAATAGGTCAACCTTGAGGGTGCGTACGTATTCTTCCGCATCCGTATCCTGCTGTGTCTCAAGTAACCGGCGAACCCAAGCAAAGACTTCTTCTGATGCATTCTTAGAAAGATTCAGCCCCTGCTTATATTTCCAGTGAGCCGCAACACCATATTCGGCTGTGTGGTGCATGTCCCAGGTGCGGATCTGTACTTCAAAGGGCATCCCCTCACTGCCAATCACAGTTGTGTGCAGGGATTGGTACAGGTTCGGCTTTGGTGTGCCAATGTAGTCCTTAAATCGGCCCAAAATCGGCTTATATAAGTCGTGAATCACACCCAGCACATTGTAACAACTGGGTATGTCGTCTACAATCACGCGGAATGCATATAAGTCAAAAATTTCACTAAGGTTTTTATTCTGAATATACATCTTGCGGTAAATGGAATAAATGTGCTTGATCCTCCCATAAACCGTTCCTCTGATATGTTCCTCAGCCAAGCGTGTCTGGATGCTTCGCTGAATGGAACTCATAAACGTCTCCTGCAGTTGGGCTTGTTTTGCCAGTTCATCGGCAATCTCATGATAGGCAATGGGATCTAAATACTTGAGCGATAGATCCTCCAATTCCCACTTCATCCGCTGCATACCCAGGCGATGGGCGATGGGCGCATAGATCTCCAATGTTTCCAGGGACTTTTCCCGCTGCTTTCTCTCACTCTGGTATTCCATGGTTCGGATATTGTGCATCCGATCGCAAATTTTGATCAGGATGACCCGGATATCCTTGGCCATGGCCATGAGCATTTTGCGCAGATTCTCCATCTGCTCTTCTTCCTTGGAGGTATACTGCACTCGGGTCAGCTTGGTAACACCATCGACTAAGTCTGCCACAGTTGCTCCAAATTTATGGGCCACTTCCTCATAAGTAGAACTGGTATCTTCAATACAGTCATGGAGCAGAGCCGCCATCACGGATTCAAGATCCAGTCCCAGATCTGTGACCAAATCGGCCACGGCCAAAGGATGGCTCACGAAGGGAGAGCCGTCCTTTCTCAACTGATCTTCGTGCTGCTTGGCAGCATACTCAAATACTTCCCTCAGCCGAGACACGTCCACTGTGGGAAGATAGCCCTTGACCTTTTGCTCTAGTTTTTCATAACGCTCTTCTATCGAAATCACACCTCTCCCTCCTTTCTTCTCATGATTGTATTCTAGCCTCAAAAACCGGCCAATTGACGAATGTCGGCGGCCACAAAACGGGCCGCCTTTTCGTATCTCTTATAATTGTCCTGCCATTTTACGTAAACGGCGCATTAGCGAGGTCTGTTCTAAATCCATCTTTTCGCCCTTGGTCGCATGGGTTCGTATTTTAACATGGCCCTCTCGACGCTCCATATGTACCAAGCCACATTCCTCAAGCACTTGTAGGCAAATCATCGTCCGTGTGACTGAAACAGATCGTTCCCCATCCTGTGCAATATTGCGAGCCAGACTTTCCGGTGTATCCTCAGTCACTCCTCCGTTACCAGATAGGTAGCGCCAAAGTGCCTTGAACTCATCCCTCTGAGGGATCATATAACCCGCAACTTTTCTAGGCAGCGTATGCCCTTGACAAAATCGCTGGTACAGTCGCTCCTCCGACTCATGCTCACTGACCTCAGATCGGCGAATATCCACCAAATGAAGCTGCACCGCACGGGTGTCACGGTATTCATTAATCTGCGGATAAAAGGCAAGGTCTACTCGATCCCCCACCTGCATCCCAGACTGAACTCGGGTGGTGGAGAAAAAGATGGCATCCAAGGTTCTCCCGTCCCGGCAAACTCGCATCTTAAGATGCCGTCCCCCGCCTACGTCCGCCATACAGGTAATGACCGCCCCCGTGAGAGAAAAGACCGGCTTTGGGTTTCCATTTCCATAGGGCTCCAGCATAGACAGCTGCCCTACCTCATCCACAGTGAGACTAAACACATCGGTAATCTCCACATCCACATCTAGGGTGGAAATGACCTCCTCCCCGCCGGTGTCTTCCGTGACGAGGCACCCAACTCTGTG
>JAQSXW010000002.1 GCA_029256465.1 Evtepia sp. | reverse complement strand
GGGTATAGCTCAGTTGGTTAGAGTACCGGATTGTGGTTCCGGGTGTCGAGGGTTCGAGTCCCTTTACCCACCCCAAATGTCTCAGGTGAGGGAGAGCCGGAGCATCACGGTTTCGGCTCTCTTTCTCAAGAGAATTCGTTTTGATGGGGTGTAGCCAAGTGGTAAGGCACGGGACTTTGACTCCCGCATCCGTTGGTTCGAGTCCAACCATCCCAGCCAGTTTTCTTCAAACGTAACGTTTGCTTTCATATGACCCGTTAGCTCAGTCGGCAGAGCACCTGCCTTTTAAGCAGGGTGTCCGGAGTTCGAATCTCCGACGGGTCACCATAGTAACCCCTTGAGGCGCAATGCCTCAAGGGGTTTTTCTTACTCCACCAAAACTGAAGCCAAGGAGGCTATATATTTTAAAAGACGGTTGAAAGTTCAAATCCGGTAAACCAAGCTAGGACTCCTATCCCGTCAAATTCAACTTCATAAAAGTCAGTTTCTACTATTTTTATTATTTTCACAACAACTCCACTTTCTAATTGTGGGTGATAAAAGTGTTGATGCTTGTGTCCACTAATGTTCAATATAGCCAAATCTCCAACTCTAAGGATAGGCTGACTTGAGTCAACTGGGAATAAATCCCCACTGTCTAGCCATCTGAAAAGATCACCGTTTGGCATTTTGACTGCATATAGTGTTCCTACCCAACGACTTAAGATTTTACCAATGGTTCCTACTTGTATGCTGGGCGGGCGGTTGACCAATGAACTAACCTTTTCACCAGGTCTATAGATTTCACTGTTTTTACACGAAATCAAGGGTCTCGCCTCCTTAACCATATATATTCCTGCTTACGACGGTTAGTGTCGGGAGTTCAAATGTCCGACGGGTCATCATAGGAAACTATTTGAACATTAACCATTCGAGGGTTTAAAAAAATGAACCAAGATACTGGTCAGAGGTTAGTCAATGATAAGCACCAGGCAACTTTTTTCATTTTCTACCTACTATTAGCTGTATATGTGATCAAAATTCATAGATAATAGTTTTGAGGGGGTGAAAAAATGTTTGATAATAAGAATAATCATATGGAAAATATAGATCATTCGCATAACCCTGAAATACTTCCGGGCTTTGATAAAGTAGATAGTTTTAACTTTTTTGATGAAATATATTAACCATTTGGTTAAAGGAAAACTCCTCCAAGGAAATGATCCAAGGAGGAGTTTTCCTTATGAAAGCACTTGCCATAGTATTTCTGTGCCACATCGAACCATTACATTATATGAAACATTTTTTTAAAATGACAATCCGGCTAAGAAATATGCGTCATGGATATTTGTTTACTCATTGGAAAATTGAGTTTGTTCAGGACACAGTTCAGTGATATAATAGGCTAGATAACGGAAGAATGGAATTTACATAATTTAGTAGGATTGATACAATGCATAAAAGATACGATATCATCATTGTTGGCGGTGGCGCGGTGGGTTGTGCGATCGCTTATTCGCTGGCACGTTTTGACATCAGCATTGCACTATTAGAACGAAATCCGGATGTTTGCATGGGGACCAGCGGAAAGAATAGCGCGGTTGTGCATGCAGGCTTTAACAATAGTCCAGGTTCTCTCATGGCAAGACTATGTGTTGAGGGCAATCAAGGTTTTGAGACTCTTTGCCGAACATTGAATGTGCCCTATAGGAAGTCGGGTAAATTAGTGGTTGCTTTTGACTGTGAGGATATGAATACCTTAAATGGTCTAATGGAAAATGGCAGAAAAAACGGCTGCGTCGGACTTGAACTCTTAAATACCGATAGGATGAAGCAATTGATTGCTAATATTGGGGGAATTGGGGCGATGTATTCCTCCAACACGGGGGTTTTTAATCCATTTCTTTATACAATCCATCTTGCGGAGTCGGCCCTTGCCAATGGCGTGGATTTTTATCTTTCGCACGAGGTTACGCGGATTAGCAAGGAAGATGGAGGCTTTTCCGTCAGCAGTGGAGGCGAGGATTTTTCCTGCAACATTCTAATCAATTCTGCCGGCCTGTACGCGGATCAGATATCTGCCATGGCAGGGGATGAGAGATATCATATTTATCCCTGTCGAGGCCAATATTTCGTTTTGGACAAGGATGCTTCGCAATTTGCACCAATTCCGATTTATCCTGCACCGCACAAGGGGGTTGGAGGCCTTGGAGTCCACCTTACCACAACTATGGATGGAAACGTCCTGATTGGACCGAGTGCTGAGTATGTGGACAGTAAGGAGGAATATGCCTCAACCCCGGAGGTGCTGGATCAATTGTTTAATGAGGCGATACAGCTACTGCCCTCCTTAAACCGAGGAATGATCATCGGCACCTATACGGGGATCCGCCCGAAGCTGATAGCAAAGGGTGAGTCAAATTTCGGAGATTTTATCATTGAGGAAAGTAAACTTGTGCCGGGGCTTATTCATCTCATTGGAATTGAATCGCCAGGGCTGACCGCATCGATGCCAATTGCACGCCTAATTTGCAAATTGGTTAGGGAAAAGATCCCCCTTCTCGAAAAGTCGGATTATGAGCCAGAATACAGGGGATATCCGATCACGCGATATCTTACTCCAGAGGAATTGCATTGCCTTGTGGAAACGAATCCTGACTACGGAGAAATCGTTTGCCGTTGCGAAAGAATCACAAAGGCTGAGATCCTGCAAGCGTTGGACAATCCATTGGGTGTCAGAAGCATTATCGGTATAAAAAACCGTGTCAGAGCTACCATGGGAAGGTGCAACGGCGGGTATTGTTTTACCAGAATTGTCAATATGATGCAGGATGATGGGTTGAAACCTGAGGACATCATATTTCGTGATAAAGGAGACAGTCCGTTTAAGGGTAAAGTAAAATGACTGGATTAAAAAAATTGGAGTATTCTGTTGTCATTATAGGCGGGGGACCTGCCGGTATGGCAGCGGCTTTAGCAGCAGGAGAAAACTGTAATGTGCTGATGATTGAACGCAACACGAAGCTGGGGGGCATCCTAAACCAGTGTATCCATGATGGGTTTGGTCTTTTGAGGTTTCAAGAGCTGCTAACAGGGCCAGAATACGCTGGCCGTTTTCAGGATTTTATAAAAAAAAGTAAAGTTTCTGTTCTTCTAGGTGCTATGGTGATCAAACTAACTGCAAAGCGGGAAATCATCTGTGTGACGAGGGAAGGGGTGATTGCCATTCGAGCGGGTGCTGTGATTCTTGCAACCGGTTGCAGGGAACGAACACGCGGGGCCTTGGCAATTCCCGGAACGAGGCCAGCGGGAATTTACACTGCCGGAGTTGCTCAGCATCTCATGAACATACAAAATATTAAGATCGGTACCACGGCAGTGATTCTCGGCTCCGGTGATATTGGAATGATCATGGCGCGTAGGCTCACATTGGAGGGAATCAAAGTTCTCTGCGTGCTTGAAAAACAACCATATTGCAGTGGCCTGCCACGTAACCGGTGCCAATGTCTGGAGGACTTTGGAATTCCTCTGCACCTAAATCAGACGCTTAGGGAGATTCGCGGGGCAAAGCATGTTGAACAGATCGTTGTCGCTACCGTTGATCGGAATGGTTCCTTTATCCCAGGGACAGATTATACATTAGATTGTGACACCCTTGTGCTCTCCGTGGGGCTCATCCCGGAAAACGAACTTGCAAAGGATTGCGGGATCGAAATGGAGCCGGGAACACTAGGCTGCCGCGTGAGTAGCAGGTTGGAGACCTCCGTTCCAGGAATATTTGCTTGCGGCAACTCCCTTCATGTCCATGACCTAGTCGATTATGTGTCGGAGGAAGGTGCCTTAGCTGGGAAGCAGGCAGCAGCTTTCGCATCCGGGAGGAGGCCCTTGGTAAAACCCGTACGAATTCAGGCACTTGGAGGTATACGAGGGATAACTCCACAATATGCGTTGTGCGGAGAGAAACTTACACTGTCCCTGCGCCCTGAAGCGCCCGGTACCAACAAGCGTTTGCGGGTTATAGCGGGAGAAACTGTTTTGGCACAGAAATTCTATCAAAGGACAAACCCAGCCGAAATGATAAGGATTGATGCAGGAGTTGTTCCTGATGGGGCAATTGAGATCGAGGTTGAGCTAATTGATGAATGAAATGATATGCTTTCTTTGTCCGAATAGCTGTCTGCTTGAGACAGTAGCAGAGGGTACCGAGATCAAAGTCAGTGGAAACCTATGCACGAAGGGGCAGGAGTTTGCTCAAAAAGAGTTGACAGATCCTGAGAGAGTGCTGACCACGACAGTAAGGGTCAGGAACAGAAGGGAACTGCTGAGTGTGAGAAGCGACAGGCCAGTGAAAAAAGCGGAACTTTCTGAGCTAGTTCAGAAGCTAAAATCTTTTGAAGTAGACCTGCCAATCCAGATTGGCCAGGTTCTCATCAGTGGGATGGGCCTGAATAAAGTCTCCATAATCGCGACATCGGACGGAGATAGCAAGTTAAATACGAAATTTGCCCAATAAAAAGGCCAGAGGTAGGATGCCCTAACCTCTGGCCTTTTCTTATGGCAATGGGTTTTCTATTTCTTTTGGATTCGGACCGAAACGATTTTCTCCAGGTGTTCCATCCATACAGTATAAAACGAGCAGTACAATATTCGCAATCGGGATAAATGAAAGGAGTATCCACAACCCATTTTTATCAATATCATGCAGTCTTCTGACGCCAACTGCAAGGCTTGGAACTAGAATTGCCAAACAATAGATACCCCATAAGATATAAAACATCTCCGAAATAGCGTAAAGAATGCTAAAAACGATGCCAATAAGAAAATTCACAAGCAAAAACATCCACAATTCTTTTCTTCTAGCGCGGCCATCAAAAATTGCATACTTTTTTAAGACTTCTAAGTAGTAGTTCAAAATGATCCCACCCCATCGTTGTTATTTGTATAACTATATGTCATATTATAACACCGTAGAATGGAACGTCAAACTAAATTAAGATTATTTTCGACACGGTTGAATCTGTACATAATTTTTTTAGCTACATAAGATAGATTGATAAAGGGAGTGATTTGTATGGATTGCTGTAATTTACCGATAGCAATTAGCGTAGCCGCTTGTGCAATTGCAAATCAGGTGCAAGATAACGCTGATTTAGTATTGCTGGCTACAGTGCTATCCCAGCTTTCCAGTACATTGGGAACAATCGCTGCGCAGA
Source organism: Evtepia sp. (assembly GCA_029256465.1). Classification (GTDB taxonomy): domain Bacteria; phylum Bacillota; class Clostridia; order Oscillospirales; family Oscillospiraceae; genus Evtepia. The sequence goes on along the minus strand of JAQSXW010000002.1, from coordinate 16,290 downwards.
GAGATCTTTGCAAGGAAAAAGCTGATACTAACGAAAAAGCTGTTACTGAGGTGGTTCCTCCATAACATGATTTGTTCCATGGTTTTCCTTATGGTTATCATTCAAATTACTTCCTATCAACCTATCCTTTTTTTTATTTATGCAGTATAATGACTATACGATAAAATCAGACAAGATAAAAAGTGCAGGTGCTGGACATGCGAATCACAAAGCGATGGATGATCCTGATTGTAGGAACACTAATTGCAGCCTTCGGTATGTGTTTATTGGACGTAGCGGATCAAGGGCAAGTCACCATGGCGGTGTTATGGGATGGAATGAGTAAGAAGCTGCCACTGAGCTTGGGGCAGTCCTGCTATGTGACGTCAATATTCATGATTATTTTTTCACTTTTTTATGACAAAAGCCAAGTTCGTGCCGGAACCGTAGTGCACTTTGTTCTCTATGGATTGGCAACTGATTTGTTTGACCGCTTGATTCCGAGGATTCATGGCAGTTTACTACTGATCATTCTCTATGCTGCAATTGGAATTTTGCTCCTCGGCATGGGAATTGGGATCTATGCCTATGCGAACTTGGGACGTGGGCCATATGAGGGAGTTTGCTTCGCTCTTTGTGAGAAAAATAATTGGCAGATGAAATATGTTCGCGCCGTTTGCGATGGCTTCTTTATTGTTCTAGGTTGGATGTTAGGCGGTGCAGTGGGCATTGTAACGGTGATTAATATCGTCTTCTGCGGGTATCTCATTCAGCTGACAACTCAGGGTATGAGTTGGCTGTTTGAAGGAAAAAATCTATCTTTGGTGGAAGCGGACTATGATGTCAAAGAACCGGTATAATAACAACTATGATTCTAATATACGCCTTTTTGTAGGATTAGATAGGACTAACAACATTGCTGGTATATTTTTTCATTCATCTATACAGGGGAAATTCCCTTGACATTAATGAAAAAATTGCATATAGTGTTAATATAAATTGATAGAGGCGCGTTGCGCAATCAGTAACCGGGAATTATCGCCATGCAGGGCAGAACCGGTGAAAGGTGCCATCGCCGAAGTCGGCTCCCGCTGCATTGGGGGTTGGGCTGGGCAGACAAATAAGATTTGTCTGACTGTCGCAAAGTAATTTGCGGAGGGCTATCTTGATACGAAACTTGCAGATTACCATGGGGTAGGAGTATACTATTCCTAGCGTAATTGATGAGACAAGATGCGATCAAGCAGCCATTTCCGTATGGCTGCTTGTTTTTTTATATTTGAAATTATATGATAACAGAAAGTGTGGGGTATCATTATGAAGAAGACGGTTTTTAAGGGAATCGCTACGGCACTCATTACACCGACTGATGAAAGTGGTGTCAATTATGACGAGTTGGGCCGCTTGATTGATTGGCAGATTGCGCAAGGAATTGATGGTCTCGTGATTTGTGGAACCACCGGAGAATCCTCTACCCTGACCGATGATGAACATCGGAATGTGATTTACTACTCTGTCGAGCGGGCGGCCGGTCGAGTTCCCATTATTGCCGGTACTGGTAGCAATGAAACTGATTATGCTTTGGCGCTCACAAAGAGTGCATGCAAATCCGGCGCGGATGCGGTTTTAGTGGTTACACCTTACTACAACAAGGCGACCCAAAAGGGCCTGATTCAGATGTATAATAAAATTGCCGATGCGAGCACGAAGCCTGTGATTTTGTATAATGTTCCATCAAGAACCGGCGTAAACATTGAGCCGTCGACCTATGAAGCATTGGCAGAACATGAGAACATTGTTGCCATTAAGGAAGCAAATGGGAACCTCTCCAAAATTGTTGAGACGATGGCAAGAGTCCGCGGTAAACTTGATCTGTACTCCGGCAACGATGACCAGATTGTACCGCTGATGTCGTTGGGAGGCATTGGTTGTATTTCCGTTCTATCCAATGTAATCCCGGCACAGACTCGTGAAATCTGTACCCGGTTCTTTGCGGGAGATGTAGCCGGAAGTGCAGAGCTGCAGTGTAAGTATTTTGATCTGATCTCCGCCCTTTTTTGTGAAGTGAATCCCATTCCCGTCAAGGCTGCTATGGCAGCGATGGGATTTTGCAAAAATTACTTCCGCCTGCCGCTCACGACTATGGAAGAGGCAAACTATGAGAGACTTTTACGCTGTATGAGAGAACAGGGGTTGAAGGTGTGAATGAAGTTAGAGTAATTGTTTGTGGAGCTTTGGGCCGAATGGGACAGGAAGTGATCCGTTTGGTGCAGGAAGAGAACGAACTCTCTCTAGCTGTAGCAGTGGATCAAGCAGGTGGAGAGGGAATCCTTAGGAACCTGAAGGACTATACTGGTCCCGCTGATGTGCTAGTAGATTTTTCGAACCATGCTGCCATCTGGGACATTATGGATTATTGCGAATCCAAAAAACTACCTGTGGTGGTAGCAACAACAGGACACACTGAGAAGGAGCTGGAGCGAATTGCGGAGGCAACGGAGAAGATTCCGGTTTTTCACTCCGCGAATATGTCGGTTGGCGTAGCCTTACTCACACGTCTCGTGAAACAGGCCGCCGCAATTTTTCGAGGCTGTGATGTGGAAATTATTGAAAAACATCACAACCGGAAGCTGGATGCACCCAGCGGTACGGCCCTTTTGCTGGCCGATGCGGTGAAAACGCAGCGGCCAGATGCGGTATATCAATATGGCAGGGAAGGGATCCATAAGCGGGAGCCTAATGAGATTGGAATCCATGCCCTTCGCATGGGTAGCGTGGTGGGGGAGCATGAAGTGATTTTTTCCACTGATTCTCAAACCATCACACTCAAGCATGAGGCTCATGATCGGGCACTGTTTGCAGAGGGCGCCATTGCCGCTGCGAATTATATTATCGACAAGCCGAAGGGCCTATATCGAATGGAAAACTTGTTGGGGGAATAAGTTCTCTCACTGGAATAATAAAAAGGAGATGTAACATAATGAGAGTTGGTATCGTTGGTTATGGTAACTTGGGCAGGGGTGTGGAGGCAGCCATCAGATCCTGCCAGGATTTAGAGCTTGGGGCAGTGTTTACCAGACGTGACCCTGCAGGGATACAAATTCAAACAGAAGGGGTGCCGGTGCTACCTTATGCCCAGATGAACCAAATGAAAGATCAAATTGATGTGATGATTCTTTGCGGTGGAAGTGCTACGGACCTGCCAGAAATGACACCTGAAGTGGCTGGTAGTTTTCATGTTATTGACAGCTTTGATACACACGCCAATATCCCCACACACTTTGCAAACGTTGATGCTGCTGCGAAAAAGGCAGGGAAGATTGCTGTAATTTCTGTTGGATGGGATCCCGGCCTCTTTTCTCTGAATCGCCTATATGCCAATGCAATTTTACCCAACGGTACGGACTATACCTTTTGGGGGAAAGGCGTGAGCCAAGGACACTCGGATGCAGTGCGCCGTATTTCAGGCGTTTTAGATGCTAGACAGTATACGGTCCCAGTGCCGGAGGCAGTTGAGAGGGTTCGTTCTGGAGAAAACCCAGTGCTCACCACGCGCCAGAAGCATACACGTGAGTGCTTTGTAGTGGCTAAGGAGGGTGCAGATCTTGAAGCCATTGAAACAGCAATTAAGACCATGCCCAACTATTTTTCCGATTATGATACCAGTGTGACTTTTATCAGTCAGGATGAGATGAACCGAAATCATAGTGGGCTTCCTCACGGGGGCAGTGTGCTTCGCACAGGTGTGACAGGTTTTCGTGGGGAAACGAAGCATACCATTGAGTACACGCTCACATTGGAGTCCAACCCTGAGTTTACGGCAAGTGTTCTGGTTGCTTGTGCAAGAGCTGCTCTCCGCATGGCAGCCGCAGGTGATTGTGGATGTAAAACAATATTTGATCTTCCACCTGCTGCCTTGTCTCCCTTGAGTGGGGAAGAACTGCGTGCCACCATGCTGTAGACCAGAGAGATAGGAGAATGGATATGCTTTACGATAACCTGGCCGTGAATGAAGCCGGACACTTGACCATTGGAGGTGTAGATACGGTTTACCTGGCAGAGAAATATGGCACACCCCTGTATGTATTGGATGAGGATAAAATACGGGAGAATTGTCGTCTGTATGTTTCTGCCATGAAGGAACACTTTGGGTCAGACTCCCTTCCTTTGTTTGCAGGAAAGGCCTTGTGTTTTAAGGGAATGTATCGGGTTCTCGAACAGGAAGGACTATGCGCGGATGTGGTTTCACCGGGGGAGCTTTACACTGCGTTGGCCGCAGGTTTTCCGGCAGAGAGACTGTTTTTCCATGGGAACAATAAAACAGATGAGGATATCCGCTATGGAGTTGACAGCAAAATTGGCTGGTTTATTGTAGACAATCTGAACGAGTTAGAGAGTTTGAACCATTATGCAGGTGAGAAAGGCATTCGGCAAAAGGTATTGCTCCGCGTAACACCTGGGATTGACCCTCATACGCTAGAGGCAATCAACACTGGCCGAATCGACTGCCAGTTCGGCAGTCCCATTGAGACGGGGCAAGCTGCAACATTTGTGGAACAGGCACTTTCTAAGGAAAATATAGAAATTTGGGGGTTCCATAGCCACATCGGTTCCCAGATTTTTGAGGCTGAGCCTTTCTGTGATGCAGTAGATATCCTACTGAAGTTTGCCCAGGAGATGCGAAGCCGCTTCGGCTTTACTGCCCAGATTTTTAATTTGGGCGGAGGGTTTGGTGTACGCTATGTGGAAAGCGACCCTCATGTCGATATTCCTGCTAATATTCGGGCACTTGCAGAACATTTGAAACATGGATGTGCCGAGCTGAGCTATCCGCAGCCCAGAGTTTACATGGAGCCGGGGCGGAGTATTGTGGCAAATGCGGGCATTACTCTGTATACTGCTGGCGGGGTGAAGAACATTGAAGGCTATCGCAGCTATGTGACGGTAGATGGTGGTATGACAGATAACCCACGCTATGCTCTTTACGGGGCTAACTATACGGTCCTCATGGCCAATCGTATGAAGGAAACAGCAACGGATGCCTACACGGTAGCCGGTCGCTGCTGTGAAAGCGGTGATCTCATCCAAGAAAATGTGAGTCTGCCTGAGCCTCGTCGCGGAGATTTGATTGCGGTACTCACCACAGGTGCTTATAATTTTGCCATGTCCTCAAACTACAACCGGATTTGCCGTCCGGCAGTGGTGATGGTATGCGCAGGGAATGATTATCTCACAGTAAGACGTCAAACCTTTGAAGATTTAGTTGCCTGTGACCTTTGAACCATAAAAGTAAAAGGCCCTGTCTTCAACATCGTGTTGAAGACAGGGCCTTTTACTTGGTTATAACAGAACGACAGTGCTAATATGTAAAAATTAATAACGGGTATTACCAGTTCGGCGTGCTTCTTCCGCAACAGCATCTGCTACAGCTTGCGCAGCCCGTTTGTTAAGCGGGGAGGGAATGATATTGTCGGGGCGCAGTTCTTCCTCTGGAATGAGAGCGGCTAAGGCCAGGGCAGCACTGTGTTTCATACCTTCTGTGATGGCAAGGGCACCCACGGATAGTGCACCTTTGAAGAGGCCAGGGAAAACTAAGACATTATTGATCTGGTTGGGGAAGTCAGATCGACCTGTACCAACGATGGCCGCGCCATGGGCCAAGGCAATGTCCGGCATGATTTCAGGGATTGGGTTGGACATAGCGAGCAGGATGCTGTCCTTTGCCATGGAGGAAACCATTTCGCCGGTAACCAGTCCGGGACGAGAAACGCCCACAAAAATGTCGGCGCCCTTCATAGCATCCGAGAGAGAACCTTGTAGGTTGTCTGGATTACTGATCTCGGCCAAGTGGTGGTGTTCTGGAGAAAGGGCGGGATTATCTTTCGAGAGGATGCCACCTTGATCGCAAAATACCAAATTGGAAAAGCCCATGTCCAAAAGGAGCTTACCGCTGGCACTGCCGGCGGCACCAGCGCCGCATATCACCAGCCGTGCGTCCTCTTTTCGCTTCCCGACAACTTTGAGTGCGTTTAATAGTGCCGCTGCGATGACGACTGCAGTACCATGCTGATCGTCATGAAATACAGGAATGTCACAACGCTCCTTGAGTCGTCGTTCGACCTCAAAGCAGCGGGGAGCAGAGATATCTTCTAGGTTGATCCCACCAAAACTTTTTGAAATCAGCGCAATGGTTTCCACCAGTTTGTCGGTATCCTGTGTATCGATACAAAGGGGGAAGGCATCCACGCCCGCAAACTCCTTGAAAAGGACACATTTTCCTTCCATCACAGGCATGCCAGCAACAGGGCCTATGTTACCGAGTCCCAAAACGGCGGAGCCGTCAGTAATGACAGCCACCAGATTGCGGCGACGAGTGAGCGAAAAGGACTTGCTTTCATCTTTCTGGATTTCCAGACAAGGCGCAGCAACACCTGGGGTGTATGCTAAGGAAAGATCCTCCGCCGAATTGATAGGACAGCGGGAGATAATTTCAAGCTTTCCGCCTAAACGTTCATGTAGGGCAAGTGCTTCTTGATTGATATCCATTTAAGGGTCTCCTTATACCATTTCTTCTGGGCGGAAGGCCCGATCAAACTCCTCTTCCGTGAAGAGGTGAAGATCCATGGCTGCTTCTTTCAGAGAGATATTTTCCGCAAAAGCTTTCTTTGCGATTTTTGCACCATTTTCATAGCCAACATAGGGGGTGAGAGCGGTCACCGTCATCAGGGAACGTTTCAAATTTTCTGCCATTTTATTTTGATTGGGACGGATCCCAGACAGACAACGTCTCGTAAAAGAGAGCATAACATCGGTGAGTAATCGTACTGACTGAAGAAAGTTATATGCGCAGACGGGCATAAAAACGTTAAGTTGGAAATTTCCTTGCGATGCGGCTAAGGAAATGGCGGTATCATTGGCCATCACTTGAACAGCAACCATCGTCACTGCTTCACACTGGGTAGGATTGACCTTGCCAGGCATGATGGAAGAGCCAGGTTCATTTTCTGGAATAAAGATTTCACCCAATCCGCAGCGGGGACCGCTCGCAAGCCAGCGAACGTCGTTGGCAATTTTCATAAGATTGGCTGCCAAGGCCTTGAGTGCTCCGTGGGAGAATACCATAGCGTCTTTCGCTGTGAGTGCATGGAATTTGTTGGGAGAAGAGCGAAATGGCAAGCCAGTAAAGATGGAAATTTCGCTGGTAACAGCATCGGAAAAACCAGGAGGGGAGTTCAGTCCGGTTCCCACAGCAGTACCGCCTAACGCAAGCTCATATAGACCATCCATAGACTGGATAATCATTGCTTTTGCGTGATCAATCATGCTACGCCAACCGGAGACCTCTTGGCCAAAGGTGATAGGGACGGCATCTTGCAGGTGAGTTCGCCCCGTTTTCAGCACATCCTGATTTTCTGTCTCTAGTCTGATCAGTACATCGGACATTTCCTCTAAAGCAGGAAGAAGGTGGTGCTGTATCTCCGTGACTGCAGCAACATGCATAGCCGTAGGGAAGGTGTCATTGGAGCTTTGAGAAAGATTGACGTGATCATTTGGATGCAGCAACGATTCTGCTGCCAATTGATTTCCCCGATTGGCGATTACTTCATTCAAATTCATGTTTGTCTGGGTTCCACTACCGGTTTGCCAGACGGAAAGCGGAAACTCATCAGAAAGAGTTCCAGCTAATATTTCGTCACAGACCCTTTGAATGAGCTTCATGTGTGTTTCATCCAGACGATTTAGAGACAGATTAGCGGAAGCACAGGCTCGTTTCAAAACAGTAAAGGCCTCAATCAGCGAATGGGGCATCTTTTCTTCGCCAATGGAAAAGTTTTGAAGACTCCTTTGGGTCTGAGCGCCCCAAAGACAGTGGGCAGGAACCGCAACCTTGCCCATCGTATCATATTCCATTCGGAACTCCATAGAGCACCTCCAACAAAATAATATTGCCAAGTCGGTGGGGACTCGGCCGAGCAGAAAGGAAAATGGCAGCAAGCCTTTTCCAGCAGGATTAGTGGGGTATTTTAATTTGTCCCAACACTTCACCGATCGGCTTAGAAATCACCAAGTTCGCCCTAGCGTCCATCGAGGTGGAAGCTTTGTTGATCAGTACCAACTTGGAACCACGGTAATAGTTGATGAGTCCAGCAGCAGGATAAACGACCAAAGAAGTTCCGCCAATGATCAGGATGTCTGCCTGACGCAAGTAGGAAACAGCCTGATTCATGACATCAGAATTTAAGCCTTCTTCATAGAGAACTACATCGGGTCGAACAACACCACCACAGGCCTCACAGATGGGAACTCCTGTACTTTCTACTATGAATGAGATGGGATGGGCTTTGCCACATTTGCTACAATAGTTCCTGTGAACAGAGCCATGAAGCTCCAATACCTCGCGGCTTCCCGCCATTTGGTGCAGTCCATCAATGTTTTGGGTTATCACAGCTTTTAGCTTTCCTACCTGTTCCAATTCCGCCAATTTTTCATGGGCGGGATTAGGTTTCGCCCAAAGGGCGATCATCTTTTCACGGTAGAATTTGAAGAACTCTTCCGGATGAGAGATCAAAAAACTATGGCTAAGCATAGTTTCCGGCGGGTATGGGTATTGTTGATGGTATAACCCATCCACACTGCGGAAATCGGGGATACCGCTTTCCGTAGACACGCCTGCACCACCGAAGAAGACGATGTTTTGACTGCCATCGATCCATTGCTGCAATGTTTCCAATGTATGTGCCATAAGAAATCCTCCTTCAACTGGTTCATTCAAAAAGGGGTTATCGCCGAGTAGGGGGTAGCCCACTGGGCTTCTTTTTCTTGGGTGTGTTGCTGCCTTTTTTGCTCCTCCTTGGTGTGGGAGGACGAAGGGAACGAATGAATCGCAGAACCAACCAGATCACGAAAGCAACCATCAGAAGACGGGCGAAGAGACTACCGAAAACAACTTTCACGTGATAGATTAAAAACTGAATGGCAGAGGGCTCTACATCGCTCACTGCGACTAGATCTGCACTCCCATATTCCTTCCCTGCATAGCTTACCGTAACATGGCCCAATACCTGCCCCTTTTTCACTGGCGCATTTACGGCCTTATGGATGAGTGTCACATTGGCATTTACACTTTTGGGGTCAAAGGTAAGAGGCAACACAGCCTCGATGGTGGTGGAAGGATAGCCAAGGACATAGGAAACACCTTTCCCATAGTGAACCGGTATTTCCCGCATCAGCGTATCCGGCCCTAACAGGGTTTGGACTTTGAAATTTGAAAAACCCCATTGCAGGAGACGTCTGCTCTCAGAAAACTGTCTTCTATCAATGTTACCGTTTGACTCAGAGACCATTTCTGCACCCAAAACAACCGCAATGAGGGTGCGACCATTCTTCTGTGCGGAGGAGACCAAACAGTAACCAGCTTCTGGTGTGTGCCCGGTTTTTACACCAGTAGCAGGAGCATAGGTGTACCCTGTGTACTTCCGGTCAGTGAGAAGTGCATTTGTATTTGTGAAGCTCCGCTCTCCTGACAGGTTCGTAGCAGGAACCTTGTGAAAGGAGGTGGATACAATTTTCTGAAATAGAGGATGCTTCAAGGATTCCTTCGTCATGAGAAAGATGTCATAGGCGCTGGAATAATGGTCATCGCGGTGGAGTCCGTGAGGATTCGAAAAGTGAGTGTCGGTCATCCCGAGTTCCCCAGCGCGCGTATTCATTACATCTACAAAAGCAGAAACACTGCCGCTGAGACCTTCGGCCAGCACATTAGCGGCTTCGTTCGCAGAAGCACCGAGAAGGCAGTAGAGAAGTTCTTCCACTGACATTTGCTCGCCAGGCTTAATTTCCTGGGTGGAGGAGTCATCTGTAATGTCTGAGATGGAATTATCGGTAGCAGTAAAGACGGTTTGGGGTGTCAATTCTCCACGCTCAATTGCCTCAATGACAAGGAGGCCGGTCATTACTTTGGTGATACTGGCAGGAGGACGCTTCTCGTGTGCATTTTTTTCATAGAGAATCGTGTCCTGTTGTAGGTCAATGAGAAGAGCCGCCGAGGCAGTAATTGGTGTCAAGTCGCTTGCAAAAACAGAACAGGGAAGGATTGTGGCTAGGAGGGTCAGCATGAGTGCAAAAGAAAGAAATTGTTTTATCATTTTTTTCATAGGAAACCCTCACTTTCTGTGGTATAATAGCCGCAATCAAATGGCAGTTTGCACAAAGCAAATGAATCATACGGCGGGAATTCGAACTATGTTGATTCTAAACTATAATTATAACAAAAAAAGAGTCAAGACGCAACGGGGGAAGTGGATGCAAAATGATAAAGTTTTGGAGCCTGGAACGATGGGTTCTTCTTCTAACCCTAGTATTCCTGTTGTCCACCGTTGGTTGGTTTTTCTATCAAAATCAGCAGCATGAATTGACGCGAATTTCAGTTGCTCACATAGAGAAAGAGAACACCACTTCTGCAATCAAAACGAGCGAGGAAGCTCCCGGCATTTTGGAAGGAGAACAGATCAACATCAACAAGGCACCGATAGAGGATCTGATTCGCCTTCCTGGGATTGGTTCGGTGCGTGCGGAGCATATCGTGGCATACCGAGAAGCGAATGGGCCATTTCAAACAATAGAGGATATTATGCAGGTTTCTGGAATCGGAGAGAAAACCTTTGAAAAGCTGTCGGAATACATCACAGTAAACGAGTGACAAGAGGGAGGAGGACCCTATGCCAAAAATTTTAGTAGTGGATGATGAAAAAGTCATGGTGAAGGGGTTGAAGTTCAACCTGGAAAATGACGGTTATGAGGTTGATGCTGGCTACAACGGAAAACAGGCTGTGGAGATGGCCCGTGACACTTCATATGATCTCATTCTTTTGGACCTGATGATGCCGGAAATTGATGGCTTGCAGGCCTGCATGCAAATTCGGGAGTTCTCCTCTGTTCCAATTATCATGCTGACCGCTCGAAACGAAGATACGGATAAACTGTTGGGCTTTGAATACGGTGCAGATGATTATATAACAAAGCCATTTAACGTGCTAGAGGTCAAAGCAAGGATCCGAGCTTTGCTACGTCGATCCGGGACCAGAGAACGTCGGGTGAGCGATAATCGTGTCATGCAGGGAGATTGGGGGATCGATACGGAATCGAGGGCAGCATGGAACAACGCTGGGCATGTTGAGCTCACGGCAAAGGAGTTTGACCTACTGGAACTGCTGATGCGAAATCCCGCAAAGGTGTACAGCCGGGAGCAGTTACTCAATCTGGTTTGGGGCTATGAATACACCGGAGATTACCGAACGGTTGATGTTCACATCCGGCGGCTACGCGAGAAGATGGAGAGTGATCCGGCAAATCCCCAGAATATTTTAACAAAATGGGGAGTGGGTTACTATTTTAAGAGGAGTTAAAGAGAGCAAATCCATGCTGAAAAAAGGTAAGCTCCTTTTCAAACGATTCCTGGGAGTTCGTTCCATTCAAATCAAGCTCGTGGTTGCCTATTCCAGCGTTATCGTAGCGGTGCTGATCCTGCTCAATACCTACCCCCTCATCATGACACAGAACATGTTGTTCCAGTCCAAAAAGAATACCTTACAGGCACAGGCCATGGTCATTGCGAATACGATGCCCGGCACAGAAAAGCTGACTGCTGAAGAGGTGAAGCAGTCAATTGCACTCTTGCAGGATCTGAGCTATACCAGAATCATGGTGACGAATGAGACGGGATTGGTTTTATACGATTCCGGTGAGGAGCCGATCACAGGGCACTACGCGCTGGTGAACGGGGTTGTTTCAGCTCTACGTGGAAATGATGTCTTTTACGGGGAATATAAAAATGGTATTTTTCGCAGTTGGGCTGCATCGCCCATGATGTCTCGGGGCAGGGTTGTTGGGGCGGTTTATCTTTATGACTCTGATGAAGGACAAGGAATGCTGCTACGTGAAGTCCAGAATAACCTTCGAATTATTTCCTTAGTAGTTTGTGCTTTGGTTTTTTTCATATCCGGTCTATTATCCCGGGCGCTTACCAACCGAATTGGTACGCTTCTGGGTGCGATCCGCATTGTGCGGGAAGGAGAATACACACACCGAATTAAAATTGAAGGGAAAGATGAACTATCTCAATTGGGAGATGAATTTAACCAGTTGACCGGTCGGCTTCAGGTGACAGAAGAGGCTAGGCGTCGGTTTGTGTCCGATGCCTCACATGAGCTCAAAACACCATTAGCATCCATTAAGTTGTTGACGGATTCTATCTTACAGGAGGACATGGGCAAAGAGACCACACAGGAATTTGTGTCAGATATCAGTGAGGCAGCCGACCGACTCATCCACATTAGTGAAGACCTCTTGACGCTGAATCGCTTGGATGCGGGACAAAAACGGAAAGCAGAGCCAGTAGAGGTTGCCTCGGTTGTGGAAAAAATTTGCCTTCTGCTAATGCCTTTGGCTCAAGTAGCACAGGTCTCGATCCAGACGAAGCTGGAAGATGATTGTATCATTTACGCGCATGAGGGAGAGATTGCTCAAATTATATCGAACTTAATGGAAAATGCGATCAAGTATAATTTTCCAGAGGGAAAGGTTTTGGTCAGCGTCACGAACACTGAGGAGACTGTGATTTTAACAGTGGAAGATACTGGTGTGGGAATTCCTGAGGAAGACGCACCCTATATTTTTGAGAGGTTTTACCGTGTGGATAAGGCTAGATCAAGGGAAGCGGGCGGTACCGGTCTGGGCCTTGCCATTGTGTGGGAAACAGTGCGGATACATGGAGGAGAAATTAATGTGACACCGCGAGAGGAAGCCGGAGTATGTATGACTGTTACCTTCCCGCGTTGGAAGGAAGGTGGATCTAAGTGAAACCAATTGCTCTGATCCTGATCCTAGTCAGTCTCCTCTGCGTGTTATCTAGTGCTTGTCAGGCGCAGAAAGGGGAGCAAAGCTCCACTGCCTATCAAATCTACTTCCCCACAAAATCCGAACGTTTTGGATCAGCAGCGCTCGTTTCAGAACTTCATTATGGGAAGGCTGGCAAGGATGAAATTCCGGAACTGCTTCGCTTGCTACTGGAAGGTCCAAAAAGTCAGGAACTGAGTTCCCTCATTCCATCAGGGGTCAGTGTCCGGGATTGGAGCCTGAAGGATGGAGTCCTGACAGTGGACTTTTCTAGTAACTATGGACTACTGTCAGGGATTGATTTGACTTTAGCAGACTATAGTGTTACGATTACCCTCAGCCAGATTCCAGAGGTTAAGTCCGTTGTCACTACAGTAGAGGGAGACCGGATTACCTATCGGGATCGTCAGAACCTGCAAAAGGGTGATGTGTTTCTCTCCATCTACCGAAGTGATCCAGTAGAGCGGGAGGTAACCTTACTTTTCCCAAGGAAGGATCAAAAGGATCTGGGAGAGGAAACGCGCAGCATTTCGCTTATGGAAGATCAAAGCCTTGCGATCGCTGTTCTTTCTGCATTGGCCGAGGGACCCGATAGCGATGAGCTTACCGGGGTGCTGTCCAAAACAGATATCCTATCAGCAGATGTAAGAGATGGGATTTGTTACCTGAACTTGGCGGCGACCTTCCAGACCTTGGCACCAGAAGAGGAAAAGGCAGATCGATTGATTCTTTATGCGTTGGTTAACACACTCTGTGAGCTAGACAATATCTCTTCTGTCCGATTTTTGACGGATGGGGCAGTGATGGAGCGTTACGGCACAGTGGAGCTAAAAGAGCCGCTCAAAGCTTTGTCAAGTCTTTCGGAGTGAAAAATATCAGAAAATAAGAAACAAGAGAACTTCAGTTCTTTTTCAGCGGCAAGGTAACGTTTCTTGTGTAATTTAGAAAATGAGAAAGGATGTCAGTATGAGCAGTTATCAAAAAGGAACCGAATGCATTCATGCCGGATATACACCTGGAAACGGGGAGCCGCGCAATATTCCGATTATTCAAAGCACGACCTTTCGTTATGAGAGTAGTGCCCAGATGGGAGCGCTGTTTGATCTGGAGGCAACTGGCTATTTTTATACCAGACTCCAAAATCCAACCAATGACCATGTAGCGGCTAAAATTGCTGCATTGGAGGGCGGTACGGCTGCCGTGCTGACATCATCCGGCCAGGCAGCTAGCTTTTTTGCCATCTTTAATATCTGCTCTGCGGGCGATCATGTGGTAGCATCCTCTGCCATTTATGGTGGAACCTACAACCTATTTGCCGTAACCATGAAACGGATGGGGCTTTCTTTTACTTTTGTTGATCCCGAATGCACCGAGGAGGAACTTAGCAAAGCGTTCCGGCCGGAAACGCGGGCTGTCTTTGGAGAAACCATTGCGAACCCCGCTCTGGTGGTTCTGGATATTGAAAAGTTTGCATCCGCAGCGCATGAGCATGGAGTGCCGCTCATCATCGACAATACCTTTGCGACCCCAATTAACTGTCGCCCCTTTGAGTGGGGTGCGGATATTGTCATTCACTCTACTACGAAATATATGGATGGTCACGCCAACTGTGTTGGGGGTGCCATTGTGGACAGCGGAAAGTTTGATTGGAACAAGTACCCAGACAAGTTCCCCGGCCTTACAACTCCTGATGAAAGCTATCATGGAGTGACGTATACGGAGCGCTTTGGATTGGAAGGTGCCTATATCACCAAAGCTGTGGTACAGCTCATGCGGGATTTAGGCTCGATTCCTGCGCCAATGAATTCGTACCTCTTAAACGTAGGCTTGGAGACTCTACATCTGCGCGTGCCAAGACATTGTAGGAATGCCAGAACGGTCGCGGAGTTTGTAAAGAATCATCCAAAAGTGGCTTGGGTCAATTATCCGGGACTACCGGAAGACAAATGTTACGACCTAGCGAATAAATATCTACCAAATGGCACCTGTGGTGTGGTTACCTTTGGCATCAAGGGTGGACGTGACGCTGCAGAGACCTTTATGGCAGAGCTGGGGCTTGCCTCCATTGCTACCCATGTGGCGGATGCAAAAACATGTGTGCTTCATCCTGCTTCCGCAACCCACCGCCAAATGAATGAAACGGAATTAGCTGCAGCTGGGGTTTCTCCCGATCTGATTCGGTTTTCAGTAGGAATTGAGGATGCAGCAGACATCATTGCGGATATCGCCCAAGCATTGGAGCATGTATAATATAGCCGAACCATTGACCATGGTTCCATTGTCCTGACGAGGAGATTCTGTCAGGCTGCAGAAAGGAAGAAATATGCCGATGGAGGCACGAAAAGGCAATTTACTCATTCTCATTGCTGCCCTGCTTTTCAGTATCGGTGGATTGTGTATTAAGATGATTCCTTGGAACGGGATGGCAATCAATGGGGGCAGAAGCCTGATTGCCTGCCTCATCCTATTTACATACCTTCGCCTCACGAAACAACCGCTGAAGATAACAAAAGGAACGCTGCTTGGTGCCTTGTGTGCCTTTGGTGCCACCGTACTTTATAGCTGTGCCAACACGCTCACGACAGCGGCAAATGCGATTCTGCTTCAATATGTGGCACCGGTGTTTATCATTCTCATGATGTGGGTCTTTTTTAGAGAACGTCCCCAAAAAATAGATATCATTACCTGTGCTTTGGTCTTCGGTGGGATCGCCTGCTTTTTCTTGGACGGACTTGGGACTGGACACTTATTTGGAAACTTGCTGGCGCTTGGTTCCGGTGTTGCCTTTGCAGGTGTGTGCATGATGAACAAGATACCAGGGGGAGATGCCTTTTCTTCCACTTTTTTTGGATTTTTGACTGGGGGCCTAATCGGGATTCCGTTTATCATGAGGGAGCAGGATTTTAGTGTCACACCCATTCTTTTTCTTCTGATTCTCGGCGTTTTTCAGATGGGGATCGCCTATGTATGCTTCTGTGCTGGGATCAAGAAAACTGCGCCAGTTACGGCAGCCCTGATTGCAGGAATCGAGCCAATTATGAACCCAATTTTAGTGGCTGTTTTTGTTGGCGAGATGGTAAGCCCCATTTCCGCAATGGGTGGTGCCATTGTACTGGGGGCGGTGACAGTTTATAATGTGATTTTGGCCAAAAAGCAGTCGCCGCAAGAAACCCAGCAGATGCTAGCATCCTAATCATCAAAAAGAAAGCGCTCTGTACTCGTTTGGTACAGAGCGCTTTTGTATTCATTAATTCTTATGCTGAAATCAGAGCTTTTTCCAAGCGGTCCCGGATAGCGGCGATGAGTCCGGTATTGTCCGGTACGTCCACTACATCCGAGGGATTGCAGAGAATCGCCAAATCCTCGGAGAGGATGCCATCTTCAAATGTTTGCAGGCTGGAGGAAACCAGCTTATCA
>JAQSXW010000092.1 GCA_029256465.1 Evtepia sp. | reverse complement strand
ATTAGATCATACCATGCCCCCTTGCAATTATCAATCACAACTGGTAAAATTATTCTATCTGAACTTAAGCTTTGACAAATACAATTGGCAGTCTAATGACTGTCTGGCTTCGATAAAGAAAAGGAGATGGTTTTATGCCACTAGTTACATCAAAAGAGATGTTTCGAAAAGCCTATGAAGGTGGATATGCGATCGGTGCCTTTAATGTGAACAATATGGAGATCATCCAAGGGATTACAGAGGCAGCAAAAGAAGTGAATGCACCTCTGATCCTTCAAGTTTCAGCGGGTGCTAGAAAATATGCAAAGCATACTTACCTGATGAAGTTGGTAGAGGCGGCTATTGAGGACACTGGCTTGCCCATCTGCCTACATTTGGATCATGGAGAAGACTTTGAGGTCTGTAAATCCTGCATTGACGGGGGTTTTACTTCTGTGATGATCGATGGGTCCAAACATTCTTTTGAGAAGAATATTGAGGTCACCCGTCAGGTAGTCGAGTACGCTCACGCACATGGAGTGGTAGTCGAGGGAGAATTGGGGCGGCTTGCCGGAGTTGAAGACGAAGTCAACGTATCAGCTGCAGAATCCTCATACACGGATCCTAACCAAGTGGAAGAGTTTGTGAAGGCAACCGGGGTTGATAGTTTGGCAATTGCGATCGGCACAAGCCATGGCGCTTTTAAATTCAAACCAGGACAGAAACCGCAACTGCGCTTTGATATTTTGGAGGAAGTTGGCAAGAGGTTGCCAGGGTTCCCAATTGTATTGCATGGGGCGTCTTCCGTGATTCCGGAATATGTCGCTACGATTAATTCTCATGGTGGCAAGCTGGCTGACGCCATTGGAATTCCGGAAGAAATGCTCAGACAGGCAGCTTGCATGGCAGTGTGTAAGATTAACATTGACTCAGATCTTCGTTTGGCAATGACGGCAGGGGTACGCCAGTATATGAATGAGCATCCGGATCACTTTGATCCAAGACAGTATTTAAAGCCTGGTCGAGACAATATTCATCAGTTGGTGAAGAATAAAATCATCAATGTTTTGGGGTCTGACGGTAAGGTATAATAAAATTGGACAGGAAAAACAAGGCGGTATAGCGAAGAAGCTGTGCCGCCTTTGCGGTATTGAAAGCTCATAAGCTAGTTGATATGTATAACAATGCACCAGTCTTCATAAGTTTCAGGAAAAGAGGAGTGGTAGTATATGATAATGCATCAGGCAAAGAAATGGTTATTTTTAGTTTTCCTCGTTTGTTTTGCACTGCTACTGACATTAGGATTGTTAGAATTTAGGAAAATGGCGACGATGAGTGTATTTTTGCCGTGTCGCTTTGAGGAAACCATTGTGATCATTGATCCAGGTCATGGTGGAGAAGATGGAGGCGCACGCTCCCTTTCTGGGAAAACAGAGAGCGAAGTTAATTTAGCAATCAGTCTTCGTCTGGATCAGTTACTTCATTTTTATGGAGTGAACACCATGATGACAAGAACAAAAGATGTCTCAATTCATGATGCAACTGCGGTGACCATTCGTGAAAAAAAAGTTTCCGATTTGCGCAATCGAGTGAAGATGATTGAGGCTGTGGAAGATGCCACGCTGATTAGCGTTCATCAAAATTCTTTTCCACAGCAACAATATCGAGGGATGCAAGTGTTCTATGGTAACAGTGCTGATTCTAAGTTATTGGCAGAGAACATTCAAAATAACGTACGCTCATTCTTAGATCCTAATAATGAGAGACAATGCCTAAAGATACCAAGTTCTGTATACTTAATGAATCACATTTCCTGCCGGGCCGTATTGGTGGAATGCGGCTTTCTATCCAACCCAAGAGATGATCAGCTTTTGCAGGGAAACGCATATCAAACCAAAGTAGCTATGACGATAGCAGCAGCCGGACTAAGCGGATGAAATTCATAGGAGCTTTAAACATGAAAGTAAAAACGATCTTTTTTTGTACAGAGTGTGGAAATGAGATGCCAAAGTGGCAGGGACAATGCCCATTCTGCGGAGCATGGAATACCATTGCAGAGCAGCCAAAAGGTGCAAAAAGAAATGGTAACCCTGTAGCAGGAACGACGACTGCCACAGAGAAACGAAACAAACCACAAAAACTATCTGAAATCCAAGTGAAAAATGAGGTTCGTTTTCAAACCGAATTTATGGAGTTGGATCGAGTGTTGGGCGGCGGTGCGGTGCGTGGATCTTTGATTCTGGTTGGTGGGGAGCCTGGAATTGGAAAATCTACTTTAATGCTACAAATCTGTGAGTATCTTTGTAAAACAGCAAAGGTACTCTATGTATCCGGTGAGGAATCAGAGCAGCAGTTAAAAATGCGTGCTGACCGCTTAGCAGTCAGCTGTCATGATCTCTATTTGCTTGCTGAAAATAACTTAGAAAGCCTATTGGAAGCGGTACGAACCCTCAATCCAGATATTATAATCGTTGACTCTATTCAAACCCTCTACCATGGGGAGAGTAATGCATCACCTGGAAGCATTCCCCAAATCAAGGAATGTACGATGACCTTGATGCAGCTGGCAAAAGGGGAAGGGATCACAGTTTTCATTATCAGTCATGTGAATAAGGAGGGGTCTATTGCCGGCCCTAAAGTTTTAGAACACATGGTTGACTGTGTACTTTATTTTGAAGGAGAACAACGAACGTCGTATCGTATCTTGCGGGCTGCAAAAAATCGCTATGGTGCCACCAATGAAATTGGTATGTTTGAAATGCAGGATGTTGGGCTAAAGGAAATTTCTAACCCATCAAAAATGTTGTTGTCTGGACGTGTAAAAGATGCACCAGGAAGCTGTGTGACCTGTGTAATAGAAGGAATTCGGCCGGTCATGGCAGAAATTCAAGCGCTATTAGTGCAGACTAACTTTGGGAATCCAAGGAGAACAAGTAATGGCTTAGACTATAACCGTGCTTTACTTTTACAAGCTGTTTTGGAAAAGCGCGGAGGGTTCATGATTGCCAGTTGTGATGTATACTTAAATGTGGTAGGAGGCTTGTTCCTCAATGAACCAAGTATCGACTTGGCAGTTATTTTGGCTATGGCATCTAGCTTTCGGGATAAATCTCTTCCGGAAGATTTCGTTGCAATAGGAGAAGTTGGACTCACAGGGGAACTACGTTCTGTCAATCATTTGAACGAAAGAATGGCTGAGATTAGACGGTTGGGTTTTTCCAAGTGCATGCTTCCGGCAGAGCACAGTCAAAAAGACTTGCGCGTGCCGGATGGATTACATCTCATTTATGTTAGAAATATTCGAGAGGCTTTGCTTGCTGTTTTGTAGACTTGAAATGTTTTTTGGCAGATAATGAACACAAGACTGACGTTCCGTAGGATATCCGCCAGAAACTGCTCGGGACAAGCTACAATATCCATCTTTTTGATAGACACAGGGATCGGTGCAGGCAATTAGGCTCATACAGACCTCATCCTTTGCTATAATTGTGGTTATGTTATGGAATATTATTAACACAATTAATATGATTATGATTGTAAAATTCTGTGGGTAAGACTTGGGCAGTTGCAATATAGTTTCCATGTTTCATTGCTCATAAATTAACGCTTAGGGCAGAGCCCATGCTATGGAAAGTATGCTAAATTCATAGTCTAGGAAGGGGATAAAGCGGAATGAAAGAAAGAAGGCGGCCACGATCCTTGATGGGTTGTGGCCGCCTTCTTTTATACATTGAATGTAACATAGCTAGCATGAAGTGTAGCAATATTTAGGCAATCTAAGGGCGTTAATTCAGGACATCGCCGCTTAATTCAACGGTCACGTTTTTATTTACTTTGGCGTCGTAAGTGTTAGCCTTCATGACCTCCGTTAGATCAAAACCAATAGTTTCTTTCATAGCCTCATTTACAGCTTTCAGAGCACCAACGGCATAACCAGCAACCTCAGTTGGACCGTTGGCACCGTCGCCGTTTCCCCCAATAATAGTAATATTACCGATCTTGGATAGCGGTTCTGCAACTGCGCGAGCAATCTCGGGCAGTTTTTCAATGACCATTTGGAGTTTGCCTGCTTCGTCCATTTTTGCCAACGCTTCGGCTTTGCGCTCAAGAGCTTCTGCTTCTGCCAGGCCCTTTTCACGGATGGCATCCGCTTCAGCCTTACCCTGTGCGGAGATGATAGCAGCCTGAGCCTCACCTTCGAGCCTAAGCTTCTCTGCTTCTGCCGCTGCGTCTAACTTCTTCGCCTCCGCATCCGCTTCAGCCTTTTGAACCTGCTGGAACTTCCTTGCGGCGGCATCCAATTCCAGACGCCGCTTCTCAGCCTCAGCCGGCTTTACAACATGGGCAAGCAACTCTGCTTCCGCCTTCTGTGCCTGCTTTTCTGCCAGCTCGATGTTCTTCTGCTCGGCT
>JAQSXW010000091.1 GCA_029256465.1 Evtepia sp. | reverse complement strand
TTTTAAAGCAGCACAAAGAGTTTCACCCAGAGGCATTTTCGCTGCCGGGTCCGATGGGACAGGTGCCAGAAGGTATGGTTACCCTTTGGCCACAGCGTCTTGGTACAGATGGATTTTTTATAGCAAAGCTGAGGAGGCTTGTATGATTGACTTGAAATCCATGACGCAGGAAGAACTGGCTTCTTTGGCTCAGGACTTTGGGCAACCAGCCTTCCGTGGAAAGCAACTATTTAAATGGCTTCATAGAGGGCTTACCTCAGTGAATGAGATGACTGACTTACCAAAATCGTTTCGGGAAGTATTAAACGAAAAAACCTTTATATCCGCTCCGGTGATAGAAAAGAAACAGGTCTCGAAACAGGATGGTACCATAAAATATCTTTGGAGGCTTTCAGACGGGAACTGTATTGAAACAGTCTTGATGAAATACAGACATGGGAATTCAGTTTGTATATCTTCTCAGGTGGGCTGCCGTATGGGCTGTGCTTTCTGTGCTTCCGCTTTAGGTGGGAAGATTCGAAATCTGACTCCTGCGGAGATGCTAGATCAGGTGCTTATGACTCAGATTGATTCTGGGGAGCCGATTTCCAACATTGTGATCATGGGGATTGGAGAGCCTTTGGATAATTACGAAAACGTAATAAAATTTCTGCATTTGGTCAATCATCCTGAGGGAATGGCAATTGGAATGCGGCATATATCGCTTTCAACCTGCGGATTAGTGCCTGGTATTGAACGATTGCAGGATGAACAGCTTCAGTTGACACTTTCTATTTCACTTCATGCACCGGATGATGAGACCAGAACTAAGCTGATGCCAATAAATAAAGTATATCCTGTCGAACAATTGCTTGCTGCTTGCCGCTGTTATTTTCAGAAGACGGGTAGACGAATTTCATATGAATATGCTATGATTGATGGAGTCAATGATTTTATGAATCAGGCGGATCTGTTGGCAAAGCAACTACGTGGTATGCCAAGTCATGTGAATTTAATTCCACTCAATGATGTGGAAGAAAGCAAATATCATCCAAGCCAGAATGTGGAAGCTTTTCAGAAGCGCTTAGAAAAACAAGGTGTTGCAGTCACAGTGCGGCGCCGTTTGGGAAATGATATTGACGCATCCTGCGGACAACTGCGAAGAAAGACGTTGACAAGCGCAGACTAGGGCTGCAAGGATCCTTAGAAAGGAATGATGTTCCTTATGATTTCCGTTTTTGGAATCACAGATAGAGGAATGCTGAGAAGAGAAAACCAAGATGCTTTTTCTTATGAAATGGTAGGAGAAGATAGGGCTTGGGGAGTTGTCTGCGACGGTATGGGTGGTGCAAGAGCCGGCGATATTGCCAGCCGCATTGGAGTAGAAGTGTTTCAGGACCATATGATTAAGTACCATGAATGTGAGACTCAGGATAACCCAACTACTGCGCTAAATTCTGCAGTTGAGGAAGGAAATCGGGCCATTCTCTATTATGCAAACAGTGATAGAGAGTGTTTCGGGATGGGCACCACCTTAGTGGGTGCAATCGTGCAGGGTCTGCAAGTGTACGTAATTAACATAGGAGACAGTCGTGCGTATCATATCTCTACAGACACCATTAGCAGAGTAACTCGAGATCATTCCATTGTAGAAGCTTTGGTTGAGCGGGGAAATATTACTCCTGAACAGGCTAGGCAGCATCCTCAAAAAAATTTGATTACAAGGGCTTTGGGCACCAGCAAAACCGCACAGGCAGATGTTTATGAACTGAAAATGCAGTATGGTGATTGGCTTTTACTTTGTTCGGATGGGCTGATCAATGAAATGCCGGATGAAGAGATTTTGCAAGTGATCAGCCAAGGGGATCCTACGGAGATTTGTTGCCAACACCTTCTGGAGATTGTTTTGGATCGGGGAGCTCCGGATAACGTGACGATTTTGCTCTTCCATTTGGAAGCGAAGGAATAAAGGGGGAGTTTACCATGGATCAATACATCGGTAAATTACTCGATAACCGATACGAGATTCTTGACGTGATTGGTGTAGGTGGTATGGCAATGGTTTATAAGGCCTACTGCCACCGACTCCATCGGTTTGTAGCAGTCAAGATCCTAAGAAAGGATCTTGCTTCGGATTCGGAATTTCGCAGAAGATTTCATGATGAAGCGCAAGCGGTTGCGATGCTGTCCCACCCTAATATTGTTTCGGTTTACGATGTGAGTCGCGGTGAAGATCTGGACTACATTGTAATGGAACTCATTGACGGGATTACGCTGAAGCAATACATGAAGAAAAAGGGTGGATCTCTAAGCTGGCGGGAAGCTCTGCATTATATCACACAGATTATGCGCGCACTGAGTCATGCACATAGCCGTGGTATCATTCATCGGGATATTAAGCCACAGAATATTATGGTTTTACGGGATGGCAGTGTACGAGTAGCTGACTTTGGAATTGCCCGGATGATGTCTGCAGCACAGAATACTCTGACTCAAGAAGCACTTGGGTCAGTCCATTACATTTCTCCAGAGCAAGCTAAGGGTAGTCACATTGACAACCGAGCCGATATTTATTCTGCTGGTGTAGTTCTTTATGAAATGCTGACAGGGCGGTTGCCTTTTGAAGGCGATTCACCAGTTTCAGTAGCTATTCAGCATATCAGTTCGATTCCGTTGGCTCCACGGGAGCTCAATCAAGAAATTCCAGAAGCATTGGAGTCTATTACATTGAAGGCGATGGCCTCCAATGTGGAGCATCGGTATAAAAATGCTGAGGATATGATTCGGGATTTGGAAGAATTTCGCAAGAATCCGAATATTAATTTTGGTTAT
The DNA here is from genome assembly GCA_029256465.1 of Evtepia sp. Taxonomy (GTDB): domain Bacteria; phylum Bacillota; class Clostridia; order Oscillospirales; family Oscillospiraceae; genus Evtepia. The sequence continues at coordinate 1,583 of JAQSXW010000091.1, read as the reverse complement.
GAGCATCATGGGATGATCATGCAGAGTGATGAGCCAACACAGGTTTTAGAACTAACAGGCAGTCTCGGAAAGCAAAAGCCTGTCCCCCGAGTCAGTGGAAACCATTCGAATCAGTATGACTATGAAATTTATGATAATTATGGGAAAACGAGCGAACGTCACCCCGCTGAGAGGAAACGAAAGGGGAAAAATACTGCTATGATCCCCATCATAGCAGTGATCGCAGTATTCTTGATTGGTGTTGGCGTGTTTCTTTGGATGTTTGTCTTTAGTGATTTGTTCAAAACGACAGAATCCATAGTTGTTCCAGATTTTACTGGAAAAACAATTGAAGAAGTCATGGCGGATGAGGCTGTTATGTCCCGCTTCGAAATTAGCAAGGATGTCAAATATGAACCGAATGAAAAGTATGCGAAGGGGCAGATTATTAAACAATCGCCAGAAGCGAATACGGAATTGAAGGGAGAACGGATCGAAATCTCTTTCACTGTCAGTAGTGGACAGGATTTTGTTACGATGATAGATGTTACCAACAAACCGTATTCCGAAGCTAGAGTTGAGCTGGAAAAATTGGGACTAGTCGTGAAAGAACCAGAATATCAATATAATGACACAGTGGTCATACACCATGTGATTTCTTCCTTACCTCCAACTGGCACACCCATGACTCCTGGTGACTCAGTCCAATTGGTGGTCAGTCGTGGGGTAGAGGACAAAATGGTAACCGTACCGTCTCTGAATACACTTACTCGCAGTGAAGCTGAGAAGATGCTGCGGGATGACTATCAATTAAATTGTAATGTGATCGAAGTGAACCATAGTGAAGAAGCCGGAAAAGTGATTAATCAGAGCATTCCATCAGGGACGCAGGTGAAAGTCGGCACGACCATTACCATTCAGGTTAGTAAAGGCCCAGCAGGGGATACAGTGAAAACGAAGGAACTCACCATTCAATTACCAAAAGATCCAGAGATGGTGACCGTTCAAGTTAAGGTCGGTGGCAATGAACAGTATAATAGCCCCGTGAGTACCACAAATGGCTCAATTACCATTGAGATCAGTGGAAGCGGCAAGCAGGAAGTTGTGGTATATATTGATGGAAGTGAGCAAAAAAGAATCGAAATGAATTTTGATGCATGAATAAACAACAAGAAATAGGAACCATTGTCAAAGCACTTAGCGGGTTTTACTATGTCAGGTACGGGCAAAAACTAGTCACCTGCCGAGCACCGGGTAAATTCCGCTATCAAAAGATTTCCCCTTTGGTTGGAGACAAGGTTGAGCTGATCCAGCAACCGGACGGAACCGGTATGTTGGATCAGATACTGCCAAGAAAAAATGAGTTTAAGCGTCCTGCTATTGCTAACATTGATCAGATGGTGATCGTTGCTTCCGGTGCCAACCCGGTGACCCAGCCATTTCTCATCGATCAGATGTGTTCAATTGTAGAGGGCAGAAACTGCGAACCAATTATTTGTATTAATAAATGGGATTTAACTGAGCTTGAATCGCTTTATCATAGTTATGTAACCGCTGGCTTTATGACCTTAAAGGTAAGTGCCTCAAACGGGATGGGGATTAGA
>JAQSXW010000090.1 GCA_029256465.1 Evtepia sp. | reverse complement strand
GCTGGAGCTTCGTCCGCCTTAAAACACTCAGCGGCATTTTGAGCTGCGATAATGGCATGGCTTAGTTCACTGCTTTCCTCCGAAATGCGCTGTGCAGATATAAAAATGCGAAGAAAGATTGTCGCAAAAACCGCAAAGAAGGCAATCGCTATCATCAGTTCAAAAAGAATCAAACCGTATCCGGTGCTTAAGCGTCTTTTCATCATTAGCCCCCACTTCGCAGATAAATTGTTAGGTGGCTTGTGTTGCCGCTTAAATCAATTACCTCAACATCAAATAGTCCCGATCCGGCTTCGGAAAAGTGGACAGCTTCCGCATGTGTAATTTTTGTCCCATCCGTCTTTTGAAACTCAGATCCTTTTTCACAAAAAAGCTCGCAGAGCCAGCCATCATAGTAGTATAAAATCGTTTGGTAAGTGGTCTCACGATCTTCTGTTTCCAAGTAGATGGCATTGATTCCATCAAACTCCCCTACATAAACAGCACCGGTTTTATCGGCATGGCGCAGCTTTTCTGCAATGTATGACATGCTGATGCGATCCTGATATGCAAGATCAGAAGCACTTGACATGGAATTGTAAATGCGAGTGCCAAGCAAAAGCACCATGAGAACAGAAGCGGCAAAGACACAGAGTAGAGAAGCGGCAAATACGGTATCTATGGAATTTGTTTTTTCTCTCATTTCCAAGCACCTACCGTTTGATGACTGTAATTTCAGGCATAATATTGGATGCAAAGATGTGGTACTGAACGATGTATAGTTCTTCATTTACTGCAATGCCATAGTGCTCTTTTAAGTACTCATAGCTTTCGGGGTAGGATCCTTCCAGGGCATAACAACTAACTGCAGCCTGGAGGATGGCTTCCTGGGCTGCACGCTGACCATGCACCTGTATCGATTCACTGGTATTATGAAGCCCAAAAATGATCACGCTGAGCATCAATACAAAGAACAGTGAAGCGACAATCATTCCCATGACCGTTCTGTTCTTTAAATATCTGATAGGTTTCCCACTCACACGGTATTGTCCTTCCTTTTCCATCGATAGAAAAATCAACCAATGGATGACATAATCCCCATCAGGGGGAGCATAACAGAAAATAGGATAAGCCCAATAATGAAGGAAATAATGATGACGAGTGTTGGTTCTATTTTTTTCAGGGCGTCATCCAGTTCAGCCATGACGGATTCCTCTCCGCGCCGGGCAATTTCAGACATGACCTCGTCAGTACTGCCCGTTTTTGCGCCAAGTGCCAATAAGCGACTGTCACGACGGGAAAAAATCTCTGATTTCGAAAGACTAGTTTCAAGGCTTTCTCCTTCAGAAAGAAAACGCTTACATTCAGTTACTTTGTTTGTCATGCTGAATGTCCCGCAGATTTCCCCCGCAAGCGTGATCGCCTGCTCCGGGTCAAGCCCGGAGGACACAGCCATTGCCATCGCCGCAGCAAATTTAGAGGATGAAATGCGTTTTAGTACGCCTTTATCGCCAAAACATTTTTCTATGTAATGAATAGCGGCCATTTTAGTAGAAGGAATTTTAGCTAAGGTGAAGGCAAATAAAATAAATGCAATCAGTAGGATCAGAAGAAAAATGGAAGCAGAAGACAACCAGGCTCCAAAGTTCATCAAGGCAACAGAAAGTGCTGACATTTGAGCACCCACCTCTTCAAACACATCGTTGAAAATGGGAAGGACCTGCGTGATCAGGACAACACTGACGGCAAGCATCAATACGATAAGCATCAGCGGGTAGAGTACTGCTCTTCGTATGCTGTCGGTGAATACGGCTTTTCTATCATAGTATGTGGAAAGGGAGACTAGCACATCATCCAATTTTCCTGATCGTTCTCCAAGACGGATCATACTTAAAAAGTAATTTGGAAATCGGCCCGAAGATTCCAGTATCGTTGAAAGTGGTAGTTCGTTTTCTGCGGACTTGGAGAGCTGCGTGAGCAGCTCCTTGGATGTAGAATCCTGATCGTCATCCCTCATGATCAGCAAGCCTTCACTGATTGAGATGCCCGCTCTAACAAGAAGTGCCAGCTCCAGACAAAACGCCGATAGATATTGCGACGATAGTTCTTTCATATCAGAATTACCTCCGGGTTCGACAAAGATAATGGAGCTGTGATTACAGCCCCATTATATGATTGCATGTTTAGTTTTGGGGCCAAAGCTTGGGCTTTTAGTAGAGATACTTTGCCACGTAATTTGCGCCGTTACCAATATACTCCATAATCTGCTTAGAAGATTTACCGGATGATGCAAAGGTGGGATCCATCAGTTTCCACTCCTCACCATTAAAGTAGATCGCCGCCGTGACCCAACCGCTTTCTTCACTGTAGGTGGAGATCCAAGCGTGGTAAACAGAGCCAGTATATCCAAAGATCATCTTTGTGGGGATGCCCTGACTGCGAAGCATTGCCGTCATCGTTGCAGCATAATCAAAGCATATTCCGGTTTTATTGGTCAGTACGCTGTCGAGATTCGGAATATATCCGCTACTCACATTTTTGGCAAGATTATAATCGTAAGATATGTTGCTAATGACATAATCATAGACGGCTTTAATTTTATCATTCGTGGTCTGTTTGTCTTTGCAAAGATTGGCTGCTACAGAAACCACTTTGCTGGATTCATTGTAGTTTACATATTTGTTCGAGTGAAGGAAGGGAGCAAACTCATCTTGTAGGGCCACATCAAAGTTAAAGGAAAATGCTTTTGCATAGCTCGTGCCAGAAGTGTTTTCATAAACAGTAATGCTATAACTGCCGCTGCCGTCAGAAAGCACATACACATCATAGTCACCAGTAAGGGACTGATTATAGGTATAGGTCACGCCACTTGGGCCTGTAATTTGAGTCTTCACCTTTGGATTCGTTCCCGTATACTTAACCATGATATAACCAGATGATGTATTTGAATAATCAAGCAGGATTTTATCATTGCTTTTCACAAATGTTCCTGCTGGTACCGCATTCATGTCGGATGCGGGCAACCCTGAGGCAAGAGGAATTTCTTCTGCTTGTGCACTAATACTAACCTCAGAATCAGCATCCGTGTTGGAAGGATCCTTTGTATCTGCAGTATCTTTGGAGCAGGCCACAAGAAAAAGCATGAAAAAAGCAGCAAACATAAGAGGGAAAAGGTGCTTTCTTGTAAAAAACATCATAAAAACTCCTTTCTCAAAAGGCTGAAATTTCTTCTAACATAATTATACAATAAATAAAAAAAAAGGCAATTGGTTTTTTGAGGTTCATCTCACTTTGTCAAGGGTTATGTTGGTTAGCTGAAATTAGATAGATTATAACTTTTTGATATTCGATGATGTTTGGGTAAATAATATTTTCTTCGAATTTTGTTTTTTCATAGACGAATTGGTAAATTTATGATAAAATTTTCCATGCAGTTTTTTGCAAATAACATTTTGGAAGGGTATGCATGGAATATTCTGATATTTTGCTTGCTTCTATGCTAGGGAGCTGTAGGCTTACCTATGAAGGCAAGGCATTAGACAGCAAGAATGTTCGTTCTAAGCGTATTTGGACGCTCTTGGCATATCTGATTACGAATCGGCACAGGGCGGTTACGCAGAATGAGCTCATTGAGCTTTTATATCCAAATGATAAAAGTGAGGCACCGCTTAGTGCGCTCAAAACTTTGGTTCACAGGACTCGTAGCGCTTTGAATAAGCTTGAATTTGCAGACGGCAAGCTTTTGATCCAGCAATCCTTAGGTGGGTATCGATGGAATCGGGATCTTCCTCTGGAGGTTGACGTAGAATCGTTTGAAACCATCGCCAACGAAGCTTCGAAGCTCAGTGGGGATCAAGATGTCCAGTTGCAGACTCGCCTGAGGGCAATCGACCTCTATAAGGGCGATTTTTTGGCTGATTTTTTAGAAGAGGCATGGATCATTCCTGTTACATCCTATTATCGTTACCTTTTTATGGACACTGTAATCCTAGCATTGGAAGGGCTGATGGAACGGAACCGATACAGCGATTTGATTGGTGTTGCACAAAAGGCCATTGGAATTAATCCCTATGAAGAACGATTATATTATTATCTTGTTTCTGCGCTGATCCATACCAATCAAATTCCAGCAGCGAAGACACAGTATGAAAACATGACCAAGCTTTTTTATAGCGAATTTGGTGTCACGCCTTCTAAGGAATTACAATCTCTTTATAAAAAGCTGACAAATGCAAACAACGGGATTGAAAAAGATTTAAATATTATCACAACTCAAATGCAGGATGATGTTGACAAAAGGGGCGCGTATTACTGCGAATACGAGTTTTTCAAGGACATTTACAAACTTGTGATTCGTACAGTAGTACGGGACGAAAAGCCGGTCCACATTTGCTTGCTGAGCATCAACCCAAAGGAAGCGAACGCCTTACCCCCAAAA
>JAQSXW010000089.1 GCA_029256465.1 Evtepia sp. | reverse complement strand
ACAATTAAAGTATTTATAGCATGGAAAAGAGGGGAGGGGTCTTATGCAGGGACTTGTGTCGCAGTTGGACTGGAATGGGATGCTTTCTTTTACATTGCGAATTGCAGCTGTTTTAATTTGCATTATGATACATGAGGTAAGCCATGGACTTGCAGCGTATTGGTTGGGCGACCCCACTGCGAAGGAAAGCCATCGATTGTCCTTCAATCCCATTCATCATATTGATCCGTTTGGCCTTCTCATGATGATTACAGTAGGCTTTGGTTGGGCAAAGCCTGTCCCGATTGATGCTCGTTATTTTAAGAATCAAAAAAGCGGCATGGCGATCACTGCCTTTGCTGGTCCGTTCTCTAACTTTGTATTGGCCTTTTTGACTTCCATGCTTTTTCAAGCCGTTCTGGGTATCTTGTCCGCGCAAGGGAATCGACCATTTCTTGTGAATCTAGCCGATTTTCTTGGCATGGTTATTATATTAAACATTGGGTTAGGAATCTTTAATTTAATTCCATTTCCTCCCTTAGATGGATCAAAAATTCTAGGAATTGTTCTCCCAGAGCGTCTCTATTTTGGGTTTATGCGATATGAGCGATATGGCATGCTCCTACTTGTGCTTATTCTATGGTTCGGTGTGTTGGATGCACCCTTGTCTATGGCCAGAGATTGGACGGTGAATCTTTTCCTAAACAGCACAGCCTTTATGCAGAATGCTGTGATATCTAGTTTGAGGTAGCAATATGGAAGGGCCGATTTATCACTTGGAAAATGTCCTTCGGGGAAAACGAGAAGAGGACAAGAATTTCGTTGGTCCTCTGGACCTGATTTTGCATCTTTTAACTAAGAATAAAATTGAAGTGAAAGACATCTCTGTAGCACAGATTTTAGACCAATATATGGATTGGGTATCGAAACGGCAAGAGATGGATTTAGAGGTTGCCAGTGACTTTATTGCGATGGCAGCACACTTACTCTATATTAAAACCAGAATACTCGTTGCGGCCAAGGATGAGGAAACACTGTCGGAAGTTGAACTACTGATTGCTTCTTTAGAAGAACGGAAGCGCGAGGAAGCTTTTGAGAGGATTCAATTAGGCCTTTCTGCAATGGGAGAGCTTTTTGCGAGGGGCAATGATTTTTTACCAACTTTACGCAAGCAGGAAATTTTCGAAGAGAGAGTCTTACATTCACACTATCCGGATGAACTGGTTTCTGCATTGAAAAGGACGATATTGAATAACCAAAGCAAGTTGCCGCCACCCGTATCCCTGTTTCATGGCGTGGTAGGGCGGGAGCCATATCCGGTAGAGGAAAAAGTGAATGAACTCATGAAGCGCTTGCAGAATTGCAGTAGAATCTGCTTAAGTAGCCTGTGGCAGGAGAGCCAAAGCAGATCTGAAATTGTAGCGGTTTTTATTGCTATTTTGGAGCTCTGTCGGGCAGGGCAGCTAACTTTGTCCGGCGAGGTAGGTGGGGATCAGCTCCTCATCTCACAGAACGTTCCGGAATATGCCGTGTAAGGAGGCATTGGGGGGACATCGGAGGTTTGGTCATGGAATGGAGTGAACTCCATGCTGCAATTGAAGGAATCCTGTTTGCATCTTCTGATGCGATTTCCATCGAACAGCTTTGCCAGGGGATGGAGGAATCCCGTCTGAAAGTGGAACAGGCCTTACAGGAACTGATGGATGAGTATCAGTTTGCAAGACGGGGAATTCGCATCATAAAATTGGAAGAAAGTTACCAAATGGTTTCATCTCCGGAATATGCTGCAACAATTCGGGAGATACTTGGATCGAGAAAGGTGGATCGTCTCTCCAAATCCGCCTTAGAGGTTTTGTCGATTGTAGCCTATTATCAGCCTGTCACAAAGGCTTATTTGGAGCAGATAAGAGGCGTAGACAGCTCCTATACGCTGGGACTGTTATTGGATCGAGAGCTTTTGGAGGAGTGTGGCAGACTGGATATGCCGGGAAGACCCATTTTATATCGGACAACTCAAAGCTTTTTGCGAGCATTTGGTCTGAGCAGTCTGGAAGATTTGCCTGAGCTTCCCGTGGTGGAGGAGGGCCAACGAGAGAAAGGATGTGATTGAACTGAAGACATTGTTCATCACAGGCCTCATAGTCTTACTTTTCCTTCTTCTGCTATGGAGCAGAGTGTGGGTTCTTTTGGAATATGAAGCATCTGGATTCCGTGCTTGGGCTGGACTGGGTCCATTTTACTTTACTATATTTCCTACCAATCTAAAATGGAAAAAACGAAAAGATCCGGGGGGAAAGAAGAGGAAAGCGAAACTGGTTCAAAAAGCGCACGAAGAAGAACAAGAGAAAAAAGGTATATCATTGGAGCTATTTCGCGAAATGCTTGACCTAGGTTTGAAGGTGGCGGGGCGATTTCGACGAAAACTGCGAATTGATCAGCTCCAAATGTATCTTACATGGGGAGCAGAGGATCCTGCGGATGCGGCGATTTCTTATGGTTTTGCCCATGCCGTGATGCACGGTCTGCTTGCTCTGCTGGAGGTGAATTTTCAGGTGAAGGAGAAAACAGCTCGAATATATTTGGATTATACTGTGGACAAGCCAAACATCTATATGAAGGCAGCCTGTTCCATTACGATAGTTCAAGCACTTTCTCTGGGGTTCTATGCAGGAGTACGGGGATTCAATATTTATCGAAAGCAAAAGCAAAAGAAAAAAGAAATTCTAAAAAAGGCGGTGTAATACTATGGATAAAAATCATCCCATTAATGAAATGATGGCAACCACCATCCAAAAGGTACGCGATCTGGTGGATGCGAACACCATCATCGGACAGCCTATTGTAGCAGGAGACATTACACTGATTCCAGTTTCCAAGCTTTCGTTTGGCTTTGGGACAGGTGGATCTGAATTTGCGGTCAAAAATCAGAAACCGGAGCAAGACAATGCATTTGGCGGTGGTGGTGGTGCTGGGGTTAAAATTACCCCTGTGGCATTTTTGACTGTGCATGGTGAGTCCGTAAAGTTATTACCCATGACGGCTCCCGCAGATACTACCATGGATCGCATTGTGGAACTGGTTCCGGATTTAGTGGACAAAGTGGCGGACTTTTTTGAAAAGAAGCCAAAAGATTCTAAGGATAAAATGTAGAATTTTGCTCCATAATAGAGGCAAATATCTCGTATGGAGTGATGTGAATTGAAGTGCGGTCTCAGAATCTGTGCTTTCATTCTTTGCCTTTTTATGTTTTTTTCTTCTTCTGCACTGGCAGCCGCACCGAACAATTCCGCCGTTTCGACCGTACTCATTGATTGTGACAGCGGGCGCATATTATATGAGAAAAATCCCAATGAAAAGCGCCTAATTGCCAGTATTACAAAACTGATGACGGCCTTGGTGGCGGTCGAGTCACAACCTGATCTTACACAGAAGGTCACAATCAAACAGGAATGGACCCGAGCGGAGGGGTCATCTCTCTATCTTCGCGAAGGTGAGACCTTGTCTTTGGAAACTTTACTATATGGCCTGCTTCTTCACTCCGGCAATGACGCCGCTTTGGCCACTGCCGGATTTTGTGCAGATGATGTGGATACGTTTGTGGAGTGGATGAATCAGCGAGCATCAGACTTAGGGATGACCCATACGCACTTCCAAAACCCAAATGGGCTAAATCATGAGGAACATTATTCCACAGCAGAAGACATGGCAAAGCTGGCAATTGCTTGTATGAAGAATGAAAAGATAGCAAAGATTGTGGCAACTAAGTCGATCTCTTTGGAAGGACGCACATTTACCAATCATAATAAGCTACTTTGGCAGTATGAGGGGTGTGTGGGTATGAAAACTGGGTATACACAAATGGCAGGGCGCACTTTGATTTCAAGCGCCAAAAGAAATGGGCAAACCTTGATTGTTGTCACACTATGTGATCCAGACGATTGGAAGGATCATAAAAATCTTTTGGATTACGGGTTTGAGAGCTATCCTCAGCATACCTTTTTTCAAAAAGGATACGAAATCGCTCAAATTCCTGTGGAAGGAAGTTTACTTCATTCTGTGGCAGTTTACGTCAACGAAGAGATTTCCTACCCACTTACGCAAGGCGAGCAGGGAAAGGCGTCCATTCTGTTGCCGGAAAAGGTTACTGCACCGGTGAAGGAAGGCTCGATTGCTGGTCAGGTGACTGTCACCTTGGATGACAAGGTGATCGGTGAGAGTTATTTAAGGTATGGAGCTTCCATCGAACGGAATGCTGTGGCTGCCAATCAGGGAATCAGGCGGATGTTAGACCTATTCCGCTCGAGAGAGACCGGCTCCATTACGGAAGTTTTGTTAGAGAAAGAATCAAAAAATTGAGCGGAAAGCGGACCAAATTCCGCTTTCTACATATGGTGTTAAAGTATGGAACAACGACTGCAAAAAATTTTATCACAAAGTGGCTTTTGTTCTCGA
>JAQSXW010000088.1 GCA_029256465.1 Evtepia sp. | reverse complement strand
TTGCCTATTCCCAAATGGTTTTCGTGGCAAAGCTGCTGGCCGCCGTTTATTTGCTTCTGACCGCCGCCATCGCGGTAAGCCGAAAGATTGAAAAAGCAACGATACTACTGTATGCGGATATTGTGTATGCCTGTGCCTTCGTTTGGGACCGCTTTCTGCCGAACTACGAACCCATTCTAGGGGGCTGGTTTCAGGAATGGGGCAGTCTGAGCCTCGTTGTCGCAACAGGGGTGGTGCTGTGGTATGATGTGGCAATGGGATACCGCCACAGCCTTGTGTATGCGGAGGAGCAACGGCAAATGGAACGCCAGCTTACCATGCAGGTAGAGCATCTGCGGCAGATGAACCTGAAGGTAGAGGAAAGTAGCAAATTGCGGCATGATTTCCGTCATCATCTGCGTACCCTTATGACACTCTCCGAGGAAGGACGCAATGAGGAGCTGGAACACTACATCCGCGGCATTACGGAAATTAATGAGGGCATCCGGCTTGGCCGTCTTACAGACAACATCGAGCTAGACGCACTGGTGCAGTATTACAGCAATCTTGCGCAGTCCAATGGCATTCTATTTCGCACACGGCTCCGGCTTCCGGCAAAGCTGGAATTCCCCATTGTCGATCTGTGCGGACTCCTCGGGAATCTATTGGAGAACGCGGTGGAAGCCTGCCAGCGTCAACACAGAGGCGACAAGACCATTTTCATTGCCGCCCAGCTGCAGGATAGGCAACTAGAATTTGTCATTGATAATAGTTTTAATGGGGATCTTCGAACCAGAGGAGGAGGATATCTTTCTTCTAAGCGAAGTGGCTTCGGCCTCGGTATCTCCTCTGTTCTGGAAACCGTGGAGCGATATGATGGTGTGATCAATCTGTACGCTGACAGCAATGGCTTTCACGCAGAGCTTTCTCTGCCGCTGGGCTTGCACAAAAAAGATCCAAATGCCAAGATAGCTATCGAAGCGCAGTGATGGTAAAACAGCGTGCGATTTGTCTTTTTGTTTCATACTTCTTAATAATGTGTGCCACCAAACGCAAGTTATGCTCAATGAGTTTGTTTCTGGCCTCCATATCTCCTTGCGCCGCAAGTTCCAGGTAAATGCGCTCCTCCTCTGCCTTTAGGGGACGTGGAAAAGAGCCGTTGCTTCCCAAGCGTAGAGAAAAAAACACACTGTTCAGCATTAGTAGCATCCATGTTGTGAGCATATTACCCACCTCCTGGGTTCATTGTATTCCAAGATTGCCTGTCTCTATCTCATTCCTCAAATAATAATTTATTTGGAACATCTCCGCTTTTTAGCCACTTTTCTGGCCTATCCCGTTCTAAAATTGCCATATACCTTGCTTCCATTTTTTTAATATGCTAAACTTTACTCATCAAGATACAAAGGAGTGATTCCCCGTGTCCTATACCTTTGGTTTCATTGGCACTGGCAACATGGGCAGCGCCCTAGCCCAAGCTGCTGGAAGGGTGCTTCCCTCTGATCAAATCGTTCTTTCAGACCAATCTCTGCAAAAAGCGCAGGCATTGGCAGACCGTTTGCATTGTCTCGCAACCGATGGCGAAACCGCTGCAAGGGAAAGTCAATTTCTCTTCCTGGGCGTCAAGCCTCACATGATGTCAGCTTTGCTGAAGGATCTTACCCCTACGCTCAAGGCTCGCTCCCATCGTCCCGTACTCGTCTCCATGGCTGCCGGTCTGACACTTCGCCAATTGGAAGAAATGGTACCCCGGGACTTCCCCTTCATTCGTATTATGCCGAATACTCCCGTTTCCGAGGGCGCGGGCGTTATTTTATACGTTCGCAATCAAGCCGTGTCCGACGATCAGTTGTCCATGTTCACCTCTTCAATGTCTGGAGCAGGTAACCTGTATCCATTAGACGAGTCATTAATGGATGCTGGTAGTGCTGTTTCCGGCTGTGGCCCTGCATTTGCCTATCTATTTGTTGATGCTTTGGCCGACGGCGGGGTTGCTTGTGGTCTTTCCCGAAACGATGCACTAAACTTTGCTGCCCAGACCGTTTTAGGTGCCGCTTCGATGATTCTCTCCACCGGAAAACATCCGGAACAATTAAAAAATGATGTGTGCAGTCCCGGTGGAAGTACCATTCAGGGTGTTCGCACACTGGAGCAGCGAGCGCTACGCGCTGCCTGTATGGACGCGGTGATTGCCGCTTTTGAGAAAACAAAAGAGTTAGGAAAGTAATCAATCCCTTACAGAAAACAGGAAAGCGTCTGCGGAACTGATCATTCCGTAGACGCTTTCCGCAATTTATATGTGAATAATAAAATAAGCAGAGTAGCTAATGAGCGACACCAGAATTCCTGCGGTCAAAACCCCAAACGAAATCACAGGAAAGGCCTTGCGCAAGCGAATATCCAGAAAGGCTGCTACCAGTGCGCCTGTCCAAGCCCCAGTTCCTGGCAGCGGTATAGCGACAAAAATGAATAAACCAAGGGTCTTATAACGATTGACGAAACGCCCCTTTAAATGTGCCTTTTTCTCCAACTTTTCAATCATTGCACCTAAGATGCTGCTGCGACGCAAAAAGGCAAAGATCCTTCGGATAAATAATATAATAAAGGGGACCGGCAGTAGATTGCCGATATAAGCCATTAAGAACACCGGCCAAAAAGGAAGACCTTTCGCCATGCCATACGGAATGGCACCACGCAGTTCAATTACGGGTGCCATCGCAATCAGCAAGGTATGGATCAGTCCTTCCGTTAATGCCGTATCCGCAAACATCCGGCCTACCTCCCCTTGGTCAGCCCTATCCCTTTCTTATGTAGCAATGAATAGACCTTAACTGACAAATATCCTGCTCCAACGCCAACAAAAGCTCCTGCCAACACGTCTGTTGGATAGTGTACATATAAATAGAGACGAGAAAACGCAATGAGGATCGCGAGTCCCAAAGCATAATATCTACCTTTCCAATGGTTCATCATCAAAACCATGGTGGCTGCAAATGAAGCCGATGTATGTCCAGAGGGAAACGAGAAATCATGGGGAGCCTGAATCAGCAGCTCAATTCCTGGCACCACATCAAAGGGTCGGACCCTTGCAACCAAGTTTTTTAGCAAGAGATTGCTTAATAAAAAACTAAATCCCAATGCCAATATTACCTGTATTCCCTTTGACCGTTCCCTGGGTAAACACAATAGGATCAGGCCCAATAGAATCCAGACAGCACCTTTATCGCCAAAACCGGTCAGCACGGGCATCACCTGATCCAACAAGGCAGAATGAAGATGCTCCGCAATCCAGTTCATGATAGCAAATTCCCAATGCATCGAAGTGCTCTCAATCCTTTCTTGTCTATCATTTGGTATACACGTATGGTACTTTTCATTGTATCATCCGAATGATTTCAGTACAAGGCAGTTTTTGTGAACACGATCCGACCTTTGATCCTGCATCACGATTTCATATCCACCTATCCTTGCACATAGATTTGCTTCGAGGTGGTATTTCATGAAAAAAACTCAGTTCATCCTTTGCCAGCAGTTTTCCTCAGAGGAGGAGACCCAGCGCAAAGAAACCTTTTCGGCTATTTTAACCGAATACTTTCGCCATGCAAACGATGATCCCTTTCCAGAATCACATGTTTCCCTAGGCTCCGTTGAGTCCACCCCTTTCGTTTAGGAGGGTTTCCATGCGTTGTGCCATTTATTGTCGTCTTAGCCGAGAAGATGAAGAGAAGTTATCCGAATCAGAAAGCATCCAAAATCAAAAATCTATGCTGGTGCAATATGCAGTAGAACAGAAATGGGATATTTACCATATTTACTGTGACGAAGATTACTCTGGCGCTGATAAAAATCGCCCAGACTTTAACAATATGATCCGAGACGCAAAAATGCGTTGTTTTGATCTGATTCTCTGTAAAACCCAGTCAAGGTTTACACGAGATATGGAACTGGTTGAGCGTTATCTTCATAGTTTATTTCCGCTCTGGGGCATCCGATTTATCGCCATTGCAGACCATATTGATACCAGCCTTCAGGGAAACAAAAAAGCCAGACAAATCAATGGGTTGGTGAATGAATGGTATCTGGAAGATCTGTCGGAAAACATCCGCATGGTGCTGGATCACAAGCGAAAACAAGGCCTGTACATTGGGGGATTTCCACTCTACGGATATCAGAAGCACCCCACAGAAAAAGGCCGTTTAATCATTGATCCAACGGCGGCCACCGTCGTTCAAAAAATTTTTTCCCGTGCACTGGAAGGCCATGGAAAACAGCAAATTGCACATTGGCTTAATCAAAATGGTGTTCCAAACCCATCCCGCTATAAGCAAGAACATGGCTTGGGCTATGTAAATGGAAGCATGATGGATCCACGCGGACTTTGGAGCCGCACTTCAGTGGGCCGAATCCTCTGTAATGAAATGTATCTAGGCACTATGGTGCAGGGTACCCATCGGAAGCTAAGCTACAAGTCACATAAACTGCTTACCGTTCCAAGAGAACAGTGGTTTCTGGTAGAGGGTACCCATGAGGCCATTA
>JAQSXW010000087.1 GCA_029256465.1 Evtepia sp. | reverse complement strand
TGTGCAGGAACTGGGGCATTCCGACGGAGGAACGATTGGTTTCCGTGGATGAGCTTTTGGAAGCACAGAAAAATGGTAAGCTGGAAGAGGTATTTGGCACTGGTACTGCAGCTGTGATTTCTCCAGTAGGAAAACTGCGCTATAAGGATGATGTGATGGTGATCGGCAACGGAGAAATCGGTGTGGTCAGTCAGAAGATTTATGATACGCTCACCGGTATCCAACTGGGTAAGCTGGAAGATAAATTCAGCTGGAGAGTCAAGGTGTAATCCATGCATCGAGAGTTTTCCAAGCTGATTTTATACAGCGATCTGGGGGAAAACAGCATTCTGGAGTCACTCACTGATATTTTTAGAGACTGGCAAGAGAAACGAGAAGCTCCAGATAGTTTAACAAGGCGAATATTTGTTCAAGTAAAACGAATTTTGGATTTGGCCACCGAGTATGGCTTTGACGAAAACCTGTGGCATAACTACCTGACTTTTCTGCTGATGATGAATGAGAACTCCTTTAGTTTAAGTTGCGAGCGAATTGGAGCACAGGAGGGCACAGTAAACCTCATTGCCAAACAGGATTTTCAAATTTTTTGGAATCTATTTCATTATGATTTTTCAAAGATTGAAACTGATTTAGGAATTCAATGTTTTAGCATCCTCTCCCAGTATCAGGCGATTCCCAAAAAAGAGCGGCGGTATAACAGAACCGTTAGTGAAAAGGTGCAAGCACTGAGCCGGGCCTTGGGTGTGGCACAAAATGGGGACGAAATTTTTCACCTCATGACAAAGCATTACCGGGATGTGGGGGTAGGTATGTTCGGCATGAACCGTGCATTTCGTGTGCAGGGTAACGATCATTCCCTTAACATATTTCCTGTCGACAATACGGACCGGATTCTGCTTTCTGATCTTGTGGGATATGAGCTGCAAAAGAAGCAGCTTCAGTATAATACTGAGGCTTTTTTGGAAGGACGCTGTGCCAACAATATGCTTCTCTACGGGGATAGCGGAACTGGAAAATCTTCCAGTGTCAAGTCACTCATTAACGAATATTATGACTGCGGTTTACGTATGATTGAACTGTACAAGCATCAGTTTAAAACACTGTCTCAAGTGATTGCCCAAATCAAAAACCGAAACTTCCGCTTTATCATTTTTATTGATGATTTGTCCTTTGAAGAAAATGAAGTGGAATATAAGTTTTTGAAGGCAGTGATTGAGGGCGGTGTAGAAACCAAGCCGGACAATGTTTTAATCTGTGCCACCTCCAACCGAAGGCACCTGATTCGGGAAACGTGGAACGATAGAACTGATATGGAGTATAAAGGGGATATCCATCATTCCGATACCATGGAGGAAAAGCTCTCACTTTCCAGCCGCTTTGGAGTACAAATTAATTATAGCGTTCCGAACAGGGAACAATTTTTGCAGATGGTATCCGAGCTCGCCAAACGGCATGGCCTTTTGATTCCAGAGAACATCTTATTTGTAGAAGCCAACAAGTGGGAGCTTCGCCATGGAGGGGTGTCTGGAAGAACAGCTCAGCAGTTTGTCAATTATCTGTTAGGAGAGAAGTAAGAAAGACGCAAGGGGTTCTTGACAAACATGCAAAACCTACGTATCATAAAGCAATCGAGAGCAGTAAGCGGGTACGGAAGGCACCGTTATCTGCCAATGGGTAAACTGCCCAGATTGAGTAGTCGCTTTGGCGGCAATGAGAGTGGTACCGCGGAGACATCAGTCTTCGTCTCTTGAGGAAAAGAGGCGAAGACTGCTTTTGTTTTACGTTGGAAAGGAAGAATCTAACAATGGTTACACTAGATAAAATCTATCATGCCGCTTTTGTGCTGAAAGGTGTTGCACGGAGGACAGACCTCATTGATGCGGCGAATCTTGGTACCGATGCGCATATCTTTTTAAAAACAGAAAATTTACAGATGACCGGTAGTTTTAAGCTAAGAGGTGCTTATTATAAAATCAGCCAGCTGAATGAGGAACAAAAGAAAGCAGGGATTATTGCTTGCAGCGCAGGCAATCATGCGCAAGGAGTTGCACTGGCTGCCACAAAGATGGGCATTCATAGTGTAGTATGCATGCCCGATGGAGCCCCTATCAGTAAAGTTGAGGCAACCAAACATCTAGGAGCAGAAGTGGTGTTGGTCAAAGGTGCTTATGACGATGCGTTTGCAAAGGCTTGTGAGCTTCAGGAGGAAACGGGAGCAACACTCATTCACCCATTTGATGATGATGAAGTCATTGCAGGTCAGGGAACCATTGGCCTTGAAATATTGGAACAACTTACTGACGTTGATGCCGTCATTGTTCCTATTGGTGGTGGTGGGCTCATTTCCGGGGTCGCCTATGCTATTAAAAATCTGAATCCCAATATCAAGGTTTATGGGGTGCAAGCTACCTTAGCACCCAGCATGCTTCGTAGCTGGGAAAGCGGGGAGGCGATCACACTGGAGACGGTGACCACCTTTGCCGACGGTATTGCGGTCAAGCAGCCAGGCAAAAACACCTTGGCTTTAGTAAGAGAATATGTAGACGACATTGTTTCTGTCAGTGAAGATGAGATCGCGGCTGCAATCTTGATGCTCATCGAAAAGCAGAAACTCATTTCGGAAGGGGCAGGCGCTGTAGGAGTTGCAGCAGCCATGTTTCACAAGCTCCCCATCAATGGAAAAAAAGTGGTCTGCATTGTATCAGGTGGCAACATCGATGTTAATATTCTATCCCGTGTGATCACACGCGGTCTGGTGACGAGCGGACGGAATACTACCCTGCAAATTGCCTTAGAAGACAAACCAGGTCAGCTTTTAGGTGTCAGCCAGATTATTTCCGATTGTGGCGGGAACGTTGTGAGCGTTCATCATGAGCGGTCAGATGCCAATATGTCGATAGCCAGCTGCTTTTTAACCATCGGTTTGGAAACCCGTGACTTTGCTCAGATTCTTCAGATCAAGGAAACTCTGACGAGAGCTGGCTTCCACATTGTTCCGGTTAGATCGCAATAAATAATAGGAGGTATACTATGATGAAAGTGATCAGTACGAACAAAGCACCTGAAGCCATTGGCCCCTATTCTCAGGCGCTGGATGTTGGAAACATGCTGTTTCTCTCTGGACAGATTCCGGTTAATCCAGAGACTGGTGAAATGCCAGCAACCATCGAGGAACAGACTACTCAGTCGCTCTGCAACGTGAAAAACATTCTACTAGAAGCGGGACTAAGTATGGAAAATGTGGTCAAGACAACGGTATTTTTAGCTGATCTCAACGACTTTGTTGCAATGAATGGGATTTACGAGAGCTTTTTTACGAAACCATTTCCAGCTCGGAGCTGTGTTCAAGTTGCGGGCATCCCGAAAGGTGCTAAAGTTGAAATTGAGTGCATTGCAGTAAGATAAGATAAATGATGCTAGGAAAGGAAAAGGAGTGGCATGCTTGCCACTCCTTTTATAATGTATATTACTGTTTTCGTTTATGATTGGCTTCACGAATGGCATCCAGAAAGCCCCGATGCTTCCAAGGAAGGAGCTTTGGAAAGGCCTTAAGAATACGGCGATGTCCCAGAGAGTTCTCTGAAATCTTTTGATGGAACTCTGCCATGTGATCCTCCAAACGCTGGGTCAGAAGTTCTATGGACTCTTCTAACCGTTTGTCTAGCGCATCTTTATAGTCCTCTAAAAGTTCTTTGCCTTGACGCTCCCTTGCTATCACTTCCAGTGTGGAATCACTAATTCGTTCTCCTATACGGTCGGAGATCATCTGGATTTCGGAGGATAGTCGTTCCAAACGCTCTAGGCGAAGGAAAATATTGGTCACTGTAGTAATGGTCACATATAAATCTGCAACCAAAGCTGCGGAAAATAGCGCCAGTATAACCTTTCCTAAAAAGAGAGGAATGACTCCGATGCAAAGCAGAATGAAGGGGTGGAGGAGTTTTACGACGAAGACACAGGCAAACCCCCAAATAAGGGAAAACTTCAGGCAGATATAGGGCCCAAAATGGAATGGCTCACCTGTGTAGTCCCACCAACGTGCGTGAAACAGTTTTTCTAAGAGAAAACCAGTCAAAAACTCTAAAAAGGTGGTTAAGATAAGAGAGGCAAAAAAGAGTAGTAAAGTGTTCGTTTTCACTGCTTCTAAAAGAAATACTACACCGACGATTCCAATGCCGTAGATCGGGCAAATCGGTCCACTCAAAAATCCACGGTTGACAAATGTTCCAGTGATAAGCGCATGATAGCTTACTTCAGAGCACCAGCCAAGGAATGCGTAGATAAAAAATAGAGCCAGTAATTGATACAACACGATGCTATCCATAAATTGCCTCCAAAGGGAACGATCCTGTAGGTAAAATAGTATACCGAACCGTGGCATACTGTCAATGGATAAATGGGATAAGAATAAAAGCAGGGTTAGGGCAGTGATAACCTAGGAAGGATCATTGAGAGCGTAATGTATGGAAAATGTATGAAGGATTGGTGAAGTTTTTTTGAATGGAGCAGATATTTTGATTCTTTCTATTGACATTGCAAAAGTGAAGTGATACATTATGTTTGGCACTCGGGTATGTTGAGTGCTAAACCGGGAGGGGGGATGCCGAAATGGAATTGTCAGACCGCAAGAAGAA
>JAQSXW010000086.1 GCA_029256465.1 Evtepia sp. | reverse complement strand
GGGCAAGCTTTGCGGCATAGGACTCTTCCTTTTTTTCCATCAGTTCCGTTTTGTGGTCCAAATTTTCTTCTTTTTGCTGAAGTCGCCGTTCCTGTTTTTGCAGGTCGGACCGGCGCTCCTTGACTTCCCGCTCATATTCGTTCCGTTCGGTCAGAATTTCTTCTCTGGCCTCTACCAAAGCCTCGCGCTTCTTATTTTCCGCGCTTTTAATGGCTTCGTTCATAATGCGTTTGGCTTCCTCTTCTGCGCTGGAAATTTCCTTTTCGGCCACCTTTTTCCGGTACAAGATTCCAGACAGAAAACCTATCACAAGCGCAACAATAAATGCGATTGCGCCTACAAGAATATACGGTAACATATCGTCGGGACACACCTCCATTTCTTTAATTTCTCGCATAAACCAGGAAAGATTTCCCAAAGAAAATGGGAAGCTGCACCGCAAGAAATACGCAGGCAGGCAGATTTTTCCCCATTCAATTTACACTTGATATTTTATTTTATATCCACAAGGAAGCCCTGTCAAGAATATTTGCAGGCTTCCGGCGAAATCCCTGCATATTTGAGCATAACTGAGCTAAGATTTCAACTATTCAGGAGCGCAAGGGGAGAATTATGTGCATATGATAGAGTATATCTGAGTAGGAGGGAACGTATGTGGAGAACAAAACCTTCAATCCTAACAATATAGAGCTTACAGAAGAAGCCAACGAAATTTTTAAGCGGGTATGGAAACGAGTGATTCCGGACTCTCAAGAGAGCCCGATTGTGGTAGAGCCAATCAAATATGGGATAAATGGAACTCCAAGTGGCACAACTGATCATGCATCAGAACTTTCATTTCCAAGCAGTGACGAATTCCCCGTCAGCATTCAGGAGCAAAGTAATCAAATGGTCCATGATCAACCTCAGTTAGAGCCAGACTCAAGATCCGCGCAACTGGCCAAAGTGGAGCCTTACGCTCCCGAGGCTAGCCATTACAAAAATGATTTTCCACCAAGGTCTGCGGTACCCTGTCTGGGTAGTCAAAATTTACACTATGAAGAATTGCTCAAGGCTATGATTCGAAAGGAACTGCAAAATTGGGCATATTACCGTACCTTAGCTCGACGGGCAGGAGGCAGTGCAGCCCGCGTTTTAGCATCCATGGCTTCCGAAGATTGGCAAAATGCCAAACGCCTTAGTGCTGCCCATTTTCTCATTTCAGGCGTCCAGTTTTGGCCGGAACGTGCTGGTACACCTAACATTACATCCTACTTAACTTCCTTGCGAGATCGATTCATAGACGAGCAGCAGGATGCTGCGCAGTATATAGCTAATGCAACGGAAAGTACCGATCCTTGCCTAAGTCAACTCCTCTTAGACATCGCCGAAGGCAATCTTCGTCACGCCTATCAAATCCGTTTACTTATTGAGCAGCTTTAAAAAAACGGGCATATCGCCTCAGCGATATGCCCAAAAAAATGAGGGGAGGAAAACTGTTAAGGACGCCTGATATTCTCCGAAATCTCGGAAAGTGCTTTGGAAGCCTCCATGTCACAGCTGCTACTAACAGCAAGGTCACCCAAGGAAAGCATACCCACCACCTTGCCCTGCTCTACTACAGGAAGCCGACGCACTTGTTTATCCGACATCACATGAGAGGCTGTTCGGACATCATCATCGGGAGAGATGGTGGAAAGACCGCGAGACATGATATTCTTAACTGGCATCTGCGCCGGATCTTCTTCCGCCGCGATACAACGCAGAACAATATCTCGATCTGTGACCACGCCCCGTAATTCACCTCCGTCTGCACAGACCGGAAGTGCACCGATGTTGTGCCTGGCAATGAGTCGTGCTGCCAACGCCGTACTTTCATCAGGAGAAATACTAATTACATTGGAATTCATTAGTTCGCGAACTTGCATGAAATACACCGCCTTTCAGTTCTATACGCTATTTTGGACAAAACAGGCTGTTTTTATTCTACAAGTTGCTTAAAACTTATGATTCTCAGCGTTCTCCCTTTTTAACTCCAAATTGCGGCGTAAAGGGGCAGGCCCCCTCCATGAGAAGGCTCGATTGCCGTACTGTGCAACAAACTGCCGATTGGTAAGAACGGACAATTCTTCCTCGCTTAGGTTGGTCATGAGATCCTCCCGGAACTGTGGAACAGATGACAGCAGTGCCTCTTGGTTGAGCGGGCATACATTCTGGCAGATATCACACCCCCAAATAGTGGGGCTTTTTGCAACTAGCTCTGTCTCTTCCTTCGATAGTACCCCTTTTTTCTGTGTTATGTGGGAAAGACAGCGCTCCGAGGCAAATCCCAATTCCAGAGCCCCAGTGGGACAGGCCTTTTGGCATAGTGTGCAGCAGAGGCAAATTTCAGGCAATTGTCTGGAAGTCGTCTCGAGTGGTAAATCGGTCAAAACCGTTCCCAAAAAAACATAGGAGCCATAGGGGGGGACGATCAGCAAATTATGCTGCCCCCGTTCTCCCAATCCAGCCAAAATGGCGCAGATTTGCTCCGGAATGGGAGAGTTATCAGCGCCAGGATGAAATTGATGGTTTGGATACTTCGCCCTAAGCTCTGCGCAAACGAAATCCAGCCTCTGCTTAAGAACCTGATGGTAGTCCTGTCCTCTACAGTAAAGTGCAAGATTACCCGGTGACCGACCTGCATAGTAGGAAAAGGCAGCCACCCAAACTCCGCCTGGGCTGGGACAGATCGTTTTAATCTTACCGTCCATCTCTGCAGTCAAATAGGGAAGAAGGCCGTCAAAGCTGACGGCACCCCATGCCGCCGCTCCAACGGCCTTCCAAATTGCATTCATCTCGTTATTGCTTATGCTCTTCCTTGACTTCCAGCGCCTTCATCTCTCGCTGGGCATCTCGCAGGGAAAGGTTCACACGGCCTTTTTCATCGATTTCCGTCACCTTGACCCAAATCATATCGCCGATACTGAGCACATCCTCCACTTTCTCCACGCGCTTTTCCGAGAGCTTAGAGATGTGAACCATGCCATCCTTGCCCGGAGCTAACTCTACAAAGGCACCAAAGGTGAGGATACGAACCACCTTGCCGTAGTATAGTTTTCCGATTTCGGGAACAAAGATAATTTCGTCAATCATACGCTTGGCAGAATCGCAAGCATCCGCATTTTCTGCAGAAATATAGATGGTACCATCATCCTCAATGTCAATCTTTGCTCCGGATTCCGCGCTGATCTTCTGGATCACCTTGCCTCCAGAACCGATGACTTCTCGGATCTTATCCACATGAATCTTCATTTTCACCATTTTGGGTGCATACTGCGACACTTCGGGGCGGGGAGTTGCGATACAGGGCAACATAATTTCGTCCAGAATTGCGAGGCGGGCATCGCGGGTGATGTCCAATGCCTCTTTCACAATGGCATGGGAGAGACCATCATTTTTAATATCCATTTGAATGGCAGTGATACCAGCTTTGGTACCAGCTACTTTAAAGTCCATCTCACCGTGGAAGTCTTCCACGCCCTGAATATCGATAAACGTAGTGAACTCGTCTCCATCCTGAATGAGACCGCAGGAAATGCCAGCCACCGGTGCAGAAATGGGAACACCTGCATCCATGAGC
The DNA here is from genome assembly GCA_029256465.1 of Evtepia sp. Taxonomy (GTDB): domain Bacteria; phylum Bacillota; class Clostridia; order Oscillospirales; family Oscillospiraceae; genus Evtepia. The sequence goes on along the minus strand of JAQSXW010000086.1, from coordinate 1,051 downwards.
GCCAGCGTGGAACCACAGATGGAACCCTGCGAAGTGGAACCATTGGAGGAAACCACCTCACTCACCACTCGGATGGCGTAGGGGAATTCTTCTATAGGAGGAATTACTGGCTCCAAGGCACGTTCCGCCAAAGCACCATGCCCTTTTTCACGTCGGTTCGTTGAACGAGCACCTCTTGCCTCACCGACGGAATAGGATGGGAAGTTGTAGTGATGCATATAGCGTTTTTCTGACTCTTCCCAAATGGTATCCAGCTTTTGGCTGGCGGCGAGGGTATTCAGAGTACAGATTGAGAGCACTTGCGTTTGCCCTCTGGTAAAGAGACCAGAGCCATGAACTCGGGGCAGGACACCTACCTCTGCATCTAGAGGCCGAATCTCGTTCTTGGCACGTCCATCGACTCGGTGACCTTCCAGAAGCCATGCCTTTACAATTTTCTTTTGGAACTTGTAGGTGAATTCTCCCAAGTACTGATCCATGTCTGGATACTCCGCCAAGAAGAGTTCATGCCAACGGTCAATGAGGGCATTCCAGCGCTCCTCACGGATATTCTTGTCGTCAGTATCCAGTGCATGCCTTGCCTCATCCATTGTGGCTCCCACAATTTTGTTGAAGAGCTCCTCATTAAAATCAGCATGGTCGTAGCTCATCTTTTCCTTGCCGATCTCGGAGACGATCTGATTGATGAGATCTAACTGAGGTTTTACCTCCTCATGTGCCTTCAGGATTGCATCATACATGACATCATCGGGCAGTTCTTTCGCGCCAGCTTCGATCATGATAATCTTTTGGGCAGACGCTGCTACGGTAAGATCCAACTGAGAATGATGCTTCTGCTCCTGTGTGGGGTTCATCACGATCTTTCCGTCAACATACCCCACTTCTAAGCAGCCAATTGGACCCTCCCAGGGGATGTCAGAGAAGGCAAGGCAGGCGGAGGTGCCGATCATGGCCGCAACCTCAGGAGAGCAATCATAGTCCACGCTCATCACAGTACAAGTAACGACTACATCATTCCGGAAGTCACTGGGGAAGAGGGGACGAATGGCAC
>JAQSXW010000085.1 GCA_029256465.1 Evtepia sp. | reverse complement strand
TCCGATCTCTTTCGTGGAACAGGGCTTTTATGCATCATTAACTAAACTTTTTCTTATTCTTTCGAGCAGCCTCAGACTTCTTGCGACGCTTCACGCTAGGGCTCTCATAGTGCTCTCTTTTGCGCACTTCAGCTAGGACACCAGACTTTGCACAGCTGCGCTTAAAACGCTTCAATGCACTTTCCAGTGACTCGTTTTCCTTTACATGGACTTCCGACATTACTTTCCCTCCCTCCGAAGTGACGAGGAGAATCTCGTTCACCAAAGGGCCATGAATATGGCTTTGACAGTGATATTATATGCAATTATCCCTGATTTGTCAAGGTGCTGCCTTGCCCAAATCCACTTTTTTTATCAGATTGGTTAGGAATGAGGTCGACAAATCCGCAAAAGTGATAAAGGTGGCACAGCTTTTGGTAATTGCATTAGAAAACGTTAGTTCAACAAGATCACCTTTCTGAAATTTGTTGCGCAGAGAAAGGGTTGCAAGCCCCTCTGGAGTACAGCTTTCCACCATCGCAACCACCTGCCAGTCACGTACGTAACGAGAATTTTCCGTGTACTGCCCAGGCTGTCCAAAAAAGAAACCCGTTGAGTAATGCCGATGACTTACCTTCGTTACTTCATTGCGCCAAACTGGGTCCAAAGGTTCACCCTGTAGGGCGGCGTCTATCCCGTGGCGATATGCCCCGGTGACAACCGCAGTATAATAGGCCGATTTCGCTCTGCCTTCAATCTTGAGGGAGTTCACCCCTACTTGAATGAGATCGGAAATGTGATCAATCATACAAAGATCACGAGAATTCATGATGTAAGTACCCTGTTCATCCTCAAACACCGGAAAATACTCCCCAGGGCGTTTTTCCTCCATAAGAGCATATTCAAAGCGACAGGGCTGCGCACAAGCACCACGGTTGGCATCCCGTCCGGTCATATAATTGGAAAGCAGACATCTTCCGGAATAAGATACGCACATGGCACCGTGAGCAAATACCTCTAGCTCTAATTCACTTGGCACCTTCCTGCGAATCTCTTCAATCTCCTGGAGACTAAGCTCACGCGCCAGAATCACTCGACTCGCGCCTAGATCATGCCAAGCACAGGCAGCCTCGTAATTGACGACACAGGCCTGCGTACTCACATGAACGTTCAAAGCGGGGGCGTACTTTTTCACCAGACCTAATACACCTACATCCGCTAGAATGACTGCGCTCACCCCAATGCCATTTAAGAGTTCCAGCCATCGGGGAAGAGTAGCGACCTCCTCGTTTCGGGGCATGGTATTGCAAGTAACATGTACCAAAACTCCGCTCTCTTTGCATAAGCCCACAGCCTCCGAGAGGGATGCTTCATCGAAATTCCCGGCAAATGAGCGCATTCCGAAGGATTCCCCCGCCAGGTATACCGCGTCTGCTCCATAGGCAATTGCCATCTTAAGCCGTTCCATATCTCCGGCAGGTGCTAGTAGTTCCAGTTTTCTCATTGATTTGCCCCTAAAAATGCGTTGTGCTCGGCAAAGGTATTAAAGAAATGATGTTTCCCGTCTTTGCCCAATGAATAATAATAATAGCTTGTCTTTGCTGGGTTCATTGCTGCGATAATCGATTCGATGCCCGGGTTTGCAATGGGACCGGGTGGCAAGCCTTTATGCAAGTACGTATTATACGGGCTGTTCACACCAGTATAATCCGCTTGGGTGACCTTCTGCCCTTCCGGCAAGACATACTGAATCGTTGCATCAATATTGAGTTTGCCTGCTGTTTCACTGGTCGGCTTCTTCAAACGATTCCGGATCACCGAAGAAATATTCTCACGATCTGTTCCATCTGTCTCCTTTTCAATCATGGAGGCAATGGTTAAAATGTCACGAATACTATAGCCGCTACTCTTCATGTTTTGACGCATGGTTTCTGTTACCTTTTCATCAAAATTGGCAAGCATTTTGTTCAGGACATACCGAGCATCCTCACCCATGTAGAATTCGTAGGTGTCGGGGAAAAGATATCCTTCCACACGATGATAGTCGTTCATCGGAATATCTTGTAGGAAGGAAAAGGCATAGTTGTGGGTTGCGGCTGTCTCCTGCAGTTTTTGGACCGTAGAAACGCCTTTTTCCTCTAACAGCTTAAAAACCTGATCCGTGGTAAACCCTTCCGGAATCGTCACCGATGTCGTCATACGCCGATCGGAATTGGCGCTTAGTCCATTGATAATGGCGTGATAGTCCATATCTGTGTTGAGGACATAGGTTCCCGGTGTGACCTTATCCTTCCCGCCTGCAAACATAGAAAACAAGCGAAACAGAGGTTTATACTTGATGATATCATTCTGCTTCAGCTGACTCACCACACTGGAATAGTTATCCTTCTCCCCTACGGAAATCACAGCACTATGTTCGATCTTGTTCAGAGCCAATACATCATTGGCTGCAGTCCAACTGAGTGCGGCTAGAATCGCTGAAACTCCAAAGATAAACAGGAGATAGGCCCATGGATTGGAAAATAGATTTCCACCATTCCTCTGTCTACGTCTTCGGTTTGGGTGCGGAGTTTGTTCCGGTTGCTGCCATTGTACTCTCTTTCCCTGCTCCATACAAACCTCCTTTGCTTCTTCTTATATTTTTTAGCAACTTTTTTGCGTACTTTATCACCCCAGTTCTTATTCAAGCATAGAATAAGCTGAAACGAGGTGAGAAAGATATGTGCAACAACGGTTTTGGTTTTGGTTTTGGAGGCGGTAGCTGCCTCTGGATCATCCTGATCCTCATTGTTATCTTCTGCTGCTGTGGTAATGGTGACCACGGATGCAACAACGTTTGTGGCTGTGACAACGTTTGTGGCGGCTGTGGCTGCTAATCCAACCAGTACCTAAGCAAAAAGTCCTTTCATCTGGTAAAAGGCGGGGTACCCCCCGCCTTTTACTGTGCTTTTGGGAGGACAAGCCGTTCTTCTTCCATAAGAACAATTTTCACTTTTTGATCAAACACATTGCAAGGAAGCTTTTCCTGCAGGAACGCTTTCCGACAAAGGCACACCGTGACTCCATGATAGCCCTCCAGATAGCGGTCATAATAGCCACCGCCCTGACCCAGCCGGAATCCCTCGCGATCGCAGCAAAGGGCAGGCACTAAGATGAGATCCAGTTGATCCTTTTGTAGCACAGGGCAATCATCAGTCGGCTCCGGAATATTCCAAGTTCCAGGGAGCAAATCGCTATCCTTGGTGATGAGCCTTGCCTCCATCTGACGTTCTGGCAAACAGCGTGGCAGATAAACCTGCTTTCCTCTCGCTTGAAGTTCTGGAATGAGAAGTCTTGTTTCCGGTTCTTCCTTGATTCCGTAAAAGAGTAACACGGTTTTGGATTCCGTCAGTTCCGGCAATGAGAAGAGTGCGGCAAATAGAGCCTTATCTGACCTTTGCTTCTCTTCTAAACTCAGATTCCTCATCCGACTGCGCAATTGCTGGCGCAATCGCGCTTTTTCCGACTGTATTTCTTCGCTTTTCATCATTACTTACTCCAAATAGGGCAAAACGGCTTGCCACACCTCGGCATGGATCTCCTCCACACTACGCAGTTCCCCCTGTTCGTCCAAACAGGAAATCACCCGCCAGCCATAGTCTGCGGCAGTTTCCAGTGCCGCCTGGCGGCAATGGGTTAAATAGTCACGATCCGCTTCGTGAATATCAACACGGTTACCGCTTTCGGCTTGCCGCCTTTCAATGAGTTCTACAGACTTATCCGTTGCGAGATCCAAATAGAGCACCAGATCCGGTGACGGGAGCGCCATGCGCTCATATTCAAACTCAAACAACCAGCGAACATACTCACTTCGCTTAGTCCCCTGCAGTTTCGCTGCCTGATGTACTGCATTGGAGGTCGTATATCGATCCGCTAACATCAGACCACCACCACAGTAGTCTGATTCCCAGACCTTCTTAAAGGAGGCATAGCGATCCACAGCATAAAATGCAGAGGCTGCGTAAGGATTGACATCGGAGGGACTTAGTCCAAACTCCCCCCGGAGGTACATGCGGATCAGTGTAGAGGACTCCTCTTCATATTGAGGAAACACCAGACGGCGAAAGGTGCGATTTTCTTCCTCCAGCCTTTTGCAAAGCTTTGAAAACTGCGTTGACTTTCCAGAACCATCGGTTCCCTCAAACACAATCAGTGTTCCCTTTTTCTGCTCCATCAAACCTTCTCCTTTTGCCGAGCTTTCCATGCTGTGACCAAAAAGAGGGGTAGCTTGGCCATTCGCCCAATTCTGGCGGGTTGATGCAGGAGGCGATAGAACCATTCTAGTCCGAACTTTTGCCAAAGCTCCGGTGCACGCTTTACCTCTCCACTAAAAACATCAAGCACTCCGCCCAGTCCTACCATTAGCTTGGCACCGCTACTTGGACCATACTGTGCCATCCATCGCTCTTGCTTGGGCGCCCCCAAACAGACAAAAACCACGTCGGCATTTGCCTCGCGCAGCTGCTCGGTCACAAGTTCATTATCCGTAAAGTATCCATCTCCCGTTCCACAGATGAGGAGCCCAGGATACTGCTGCTTCAGTTGTTCCGCTGCTTTTTGCGCCACACCTGGCTTTGCTCCCAACAAATAAAGGCGCCTGCCCTCTTTCACGAGCTGCGGAAGTATCCCAGTAGCAAAATCAATTCCTGGCACGCGCTCCTTCAGCTGCGTTCCCAAAATCTTTCCCGCATGGACTACGCCAATTCCATCAGGGAGCACTAAGGATGCCTTGTTCAGGATTTCCCGGTATGCTGCGTCCTGGCGGGCTAGATTCACAATTTCTGGGTTTGGGGTTACCACATAGTGAAAACCTTCTCCGCCTGCAAAGGTTAATCCTTCCTCTACGGCTTCCTTCAGGGTAACATTATCAAACTGTACACCTAAAATGTCGATCTTCAAAGCATCTACAACCTTATTATGTCATATTACACTACATTCTGTTTGATTGTAGCACAGGAAGAAAAAAATGTCTATCCTTTCCTATTCTTCTCAGTTTTCCTAGTATCATACAAAAAAGCACCGTCCTTGCAGGGAATGTGCCTGCAAGGGACGGTGCTTTTTTTCATCAAACCGGTAGTATTTTAATATGGG
>JAQSXW010000084.1 GCA_029256465.1 Evtepia sp. | reverse complement strand
TGGCGATCTGGTTCATTTTGTTGAGGAAAAGTGCAAGGACTAATCCTATGATAAATTCAAAGCTTTGCGACCTTCTGGGGATTGAGTATCCAGTCTTTCAGGGCGGCATGGCGTGGATATCTGATGGAAAGCTGGCCGCTGCTGTATCCAATGGCGGCGGTCTTGGCATTATTGCAGCAGGCAATGCTCCCGGTTCCTATGTGCGGGAGCAAATCCACATTGCAGCCTCCCTGACAAACAAGCCCTTTGGTGTCAACATCATGCTTCTTAGTCCTTTTGTAGACGAAGTTGCACAGGTTGTTGCAGAGGAAAAGGTTTCGGTGGTAACCACCGGAGCCGGCAATCCCACAAAATATATGGCGCTTTGGAAAAATGCCGGGATTCATGTCATTCCCGTCGTTCCCTCCGTATCCATGGCCAAGCTAGTCACCCGTCTTGGTGCAGATGCTCTCATTGCGGAAGGCGGAGAAAGCGGAGGACATATTGGGGAACTCACCACCATGGTTTTGGTTCCTCAGGTTTGTGATGCAACAGACCTTCCTGTGATTGCAGCTGGCGGAATTGCCGATGGCAGAGGCATGGCAGCCGCCTTTATGCTGGGTGCCTGCGGTGTGCAGCTAGGCACCCGTTTTCTCGTTGCCGAAGAATGCTCAGTACATCCCAATTACAAGGATAAGATATTAAAAGCGTCCGACCTTTCCACCATTACCACGGGAAAACGACTGGGACATCCTGTGCGCAGTCTCAAGACGCCCTTTTCCCGTGCCTTATTTGAGGCAGAATACTCCGACATCTCCGATGAAGAGTTGGAGCTAATGGGCACAGGCAAATTGGCTCTCGCTGCCCGTGATGGAGATTTACAAAACGGCTGTTTCCTTGCCGGGCAAATTGCGGGCATGGTGAAAAAAGAGCAGCCGGCTGCTGAAATCATTCGCGAGATCTGCGAAGGAGCGGAACCACTTCTGAAAGGAGCCGCGGCATGGGTAAAGTAGCATTTGTCTTCCCGGGCCAAGGTGCGCAGCACTCGGGCATGGGACTGTCGCTCTATCAGAATTCCGAGGCTGCGAAGGCTGTTTTCTCGGTCGCTGACCGTCTTCGCCCCGGCACATCTGACCTGTGCTTCCAAGGCACAGAGACTGATTTGGCGGAAACCCGCAACACGCAACCATGCCTGTTTTCCTGTGAGCTGGCTGCGGCCTATTCCCTGGTTGATAAGGGAATCAGACCCCAGTTCGTTGCAGGCTTCTCTTTAGGAGAGGTCGCTGCGCTTGCCTTTACCGAATCGGTTTCCTTGGAGGACGGATTTCAGCTCGTCATCCGTCGAGGAGAACTCATGCAAGCGGATGCAGAAAAAGCAGACAGCGCTATGGCCGCCGTTTTAAAGCTCGATACGGATAAAGTAGAGGAATTATGTGCAAAATTTGCACATGTATATCCTGTGAACTATAACTGCCCTGGGCAGATTACGGTGGCTTGTCTCAAGGAAGAGCTGGCCCCATTTTCCGCTGCAGTCAAGGAAGCTGGAGGACGTGCACTCCCTCTCAAGGTGCGCGGGGGCTTCCATTCCGTCTTTATGGAGGATGCCTCTCGTGAGTTTGCTCTACTTTTGCAGCAATACTCAATTGCAAGGCCCAGCATCCCACTTTACTCCAATTTTACCGGCCTACCTTATGACGGAGACTTCCAGCTCCTTCTTTCCCAGCAGATCTGCAATCCGGTTCGTTGGGAAACCATCGTTCGAAACATGCTGGCGGAGGGCGTCGATACCTTTTTTGAAGTTGGCCCCGGAACCGTACTGTCTGGACTCATTAAAAAGATTGCACCCGAGGTTCAAACATTTCATGTAGAAGAATATGAGGATCTTGAGTCAGTCGTAAAGGAGTATCACTCATGCTAAAAGGGAAAGTAGCCATCATCACCGGTGCGTCCCGTGGCATTGGCCGCGCAATTGCCGTGAAGTTTGCCCAAAACGGCGCCGATGTTGCCATTCTCTACGCCTCAAACGACGCAGCTGCCGAAGCGGTCATGCAGGAATGCCGCAGCTTTGGTGTAAGGGCCGCGGCGTATCGCTGCGATGTGGCGGACTTTACTGCCTGCAAAGAAGTAGTATCACTTGTGAAAACTGACTTTGGTAAGGTGGATCTTCTGGTGAACAATGCCGGCATCACTCGTGACGGCCTAATTGCCACCATGAAAGAAGCCGATTTTGATGCTGTGCTGGATACCAATCTAAAGGGTGCTTTCCATATGATTCGTCATTGCTGCTCCCTCTTTATCCGTGCCAAGGGCGGAAAAATTATCAATATTTCTTCCGTTTCTGGTCTACTCGGTAATGCCGGCCAGGCCAATTATTCTGCTTCTAAAGCAGGCCTTATCGGACTGACCAAATCCGTTGCTCGGGAATTGGCGCCCCGCAACATTACTTGTAATGCCATCGCGCCCGGTTTTATTCAAACCGACATGACTCAAGATTTAGATGCCGGAAACGCCATGGCCAGCACCATTCCTTTAGGCCGTTTGGGCTCTCCTGAGGATGTGGCAAATGCCGCCTTGTTCCTTGCCAGTAACAGTGCCGACTATATTACCGGCGAAGTGCTGCGGGTAGACGGCGGTTTAGCGATGTAAGGCCCCTGAAAATCAGCGAAAGGAAGAATCTTTCTTATGAATAGAAGAGTAGTCGTTACTGGTATGGGCGTTGTGAGTCCCATCGGAAATGACGTTGCGAGCTTCCGTGAAAGTTTACTGAGTGGACGTCACGGGATTGGTCCCATTACCCAATTTGATACCACAGGATATAAAGCAACTTTGGGAGCGGAAGTGAAAGACTTCAACCCCAAAGACTATATGGAAAATGCCGATATTGTTCGAAGTGACCCCAATGCGCATTTTGCCATAGCGGCTGCCTGCCAGGCTGTGGAGCAAAGTGGCATCATCGGTACCCTTCCCCCTGAGAGAATCAGCGTTTACTTTGGTACTGGTATCGGTGGTATCCAGACCTTTACTGCCGAAATGGATAAGCTGCGCTCCAAGGGCCCCCGTAGGGTTTCCCCATATTTCATCCCTATGATGATTGCCAATATGGCCTCCGGTATGATCGCGATCCGCTTTAACTGTCAGGGTGCGGCGCTTCCTGCAGTGACTGCTTGTGCATCCGGTTCCAACGCCATTGGTGAAGCACTGCGCGCGATTCGTCACGGGTACTGCGATGCAGCCATTGCTGGCGGTGGAGAAGCTTCCATTTCTGAGTGCGGTGTCGCAGGCTTTATCAACATGCAGGCGCTTTCTGTCGCTTCTGACCCCGATGCGGCTTCTCTTCCCTTTGACAGCCGCCGTGGTGGTTTTGTCATTGGCGAGGGTTCCGGTGCCCTGGTGCTGGAAGAATATGAGCATGCAATCGCTCGCGGTGCTACCATTTACGGTGAAGTTTGTGGCTATGGTTCTACCTGTGATGCACATCACATCACCGCACCTCATCCAGAGGGCCTTGGTGCCATCAATGCCATGAAGGCAACACTAGGTGAAGCAGGATACACTCCTGACGATAAACTTTACATTAATGCTCACGGTACCGGCACACCACTCAACGATGTGGCGGAAACCAAAGCAATTAAAGCCGTTCTTGGTTTGGAGAAAGCCAAGGAAACACCAATTAGTTCCACCAAGTCCATGACAGGACACATGCTGGGTGCTGCAGGTGCAGTGGAAGCCATTGCCTGTCTCATGGCACTGAATGATGGCATCCTGCCTCCCACGGTGGGGCTTTACTCCCCTGACCCAGAATGTGATCTGGACTATGTACCCCTCACTGCCAGAAAGGCTGAGATAGACCTCGCGCTTTCGAATTCTCTTGGCTTCGGCGGCCACAATGCTTGTCTGGCTTTTCGGAAACTCTGATAGAAAAGGATAACTTATGGAAGAAACGAACATCAGGAAATATGCACAGCTGATGCAGGATTTGGATCTCACCGGACTGGAGATCAGCGAAAACGGAGCAACCTTGCGCTTGGAGCGGGCTCCTTCCGTCCTGCCCGGCGTCTCTGTTCCCGTTATGGCGCCAACTGCTGCTTCCCCGGCCTCTGTGCCACCCTCCTCTCCCACTGCAGAAGCGGGAGAGCCTGGCCTTATCAGTGTCTGCTCCCCCATGGTGGGCGTATTCTATACCGCTGCGGCAGAAAATCAGCGTCCCTTTGTCTCCGTGGGAGACAACGTTCATAAAGGGGATGTAATCTGCATCATTGAGTCCATGAAGCTGATGAACGAAATTACATCTGACTATGACGGTACCATCACTGAAATTTGCGTTGGAAACCAACAGGTCGTGGATTACGGCCATGTTTTGTTCCGAATCCGAAAGGAGACGCCATGAATCAAGAGGAATTGAAAGCGATCCTGCCGCATCGTGACAATATGCTTCTCATTCAGGAGGCAAACTGTGAGGATGGTGTGGCCCACGGTAAGGTTCGGATTGATGGCAGCGAGTGGTTCCTTCAAGGCCATTTTCCCGGCAATCCTGTTGTGCCTGGAGTCATTCTCTGTGAAATGCTTGCACAGTCCGTCTGCGTGCTGCTCAGCAAGGAAATGACCAGTAGCCAGCAGCTCCCTCTCTTTACCGGATTGGATCAGGTTCGTTTTCGTCAGCAAGCTCTGTGTTAAAGCCAGCTTTTCCTTCGCATTGACCGAGGTGTAAGCCTGTGTTCTCAAAAATACTGATTGCCAACCGGGGCGAAATTGCCGTCCGAATCATCCGTAGCTGCAAGGAAATGGGCATCTCCACTGTGGCGGTTTTCTCCAAAGCAGATGCAGAGTCTCTGCACGTGGCCTTGGCCGATCAAAGTTACTGCATCGGGGAGGATTCCCCCTTAGACAGCTACCTAAACGAGGAACGGATCTTAAGTGCCGCACTGATTTCCGGTGCACAGGCTATTCATCCCGGATATGGTTTTTTATCTGAAAATGCCCATTTCGCATCTCTTTGTGTCAAGCACGGCATCGCTTTTATTGGCCCCTCTGCGGAAAATATGGAGAGACTGAGCGACAAGGAACGCCTGAAGGAACTGATGGCAAACGCCGGCCTTCCCGTGATTCCCGGTTCCACACTTCTTTCCTCTGTTCAGGCTGCCCTTGATGCTGCCAAAAAGATTGGGTATCCGGTTATGTTAAAAGCCCGCTCCGGCGGTGGTGGACGTGGCATCCGTCTGGTTACACGTGAAGAAGAAATGGAACGTGCTTTTCATTCTGCTACCGCCGAAGGGAAAGCTGCCTTTGGTGACGGCGGTGTCTACCTAGAAAAGTACATTTATCCAGCTCGTCACATTGAGATGCAAATTATTGCCGACGAGGCCGGAGAAGTCATTTGTCTGGGTGAGCGTGATTGCTCCGTTCAGCGCAATCATCAAAAGCTCACCGAAGAATCTCCCTCTCCAGCCATCACTCCTGCTGTAAGGGAAGCCATGATTCGTCAGGTTACAGCTGCTGTTAAGAAGGTTGGGTATCAAAACCTTGGCACACTTGAGTTTCTATTGGATTCCAAGGGTAATTACTACTTCATGGAGATGAATGTACGTCTTCAGGTTGAGCATACCGTTACTGAATCGATTACCGGAATTGATTTAGTAAAGTGGCAAATTCGAATTACAGCAGGAATCCCTCTCAACTTTACCCAAGCGGACGTGCGGCTCAAGGGCTGTTCCATTGAATGCCGCATCAACGCCCGTGCTCCTGGAAAAGTGAGTTTTCTCCATATTCCCGGTGGCCCTTTTGTACGCTTCGACACTTATTTGGCTGTCGGCTCCGTTGTGTCTCCCGCCTATGATCCTCTTTTGGGCAAACTCATCGTATTTGCCGGGACCCGGGAGGAAGCACTCCGCAAAATGCAAGCTGCTCTCTGCGAACTGGTGATTCAGGGCGTAGATAACAATATTGAAGAACAATTGACGATTCTCAGTGATACTCGTTTTCAAACCGGCTCTTATAGTCTGGACTTTTTTGCACAGTGAGGTGATGCTTTATGCCATCTTTTCCTTTTTTGCATAAACCCCAAAATCCCTTGGAACAGGGCGGACGTACCTCCATTCCGGCACGCCCCGGCGAGGCAGATTCCGAGCTGGCGGAGCAATGCCCAAACTGCCACCGACAGACGGAGCTGAGTCAACTTTGGAGCAATGCCAATACTTGCTCCTGTGGCTATCACTTTCGAATCAAAGCGGCTCAGCGGATTCGCCTCTTAACGGATCCCGATTCGTTTGTATCCGAATTTGATGGTCTTGCTAGCAATGACCCCTTAGAGTTTCCCGGTTACCGAAAAAAGCTGGAGGCAACTCGCAACCTTTCAGGTGGAGAGGAAGCCGTACTCTGTGGCCGCGCTTCTATCGGAGGTGCTCCTTGCTGCCTCTTTGTGATGGATCCTTACTTCATGATGGGTAGCATGGGCACTGTGGTGGGTGAAAAAATTACCCGCACCTTTGAACTCGCTACGGAACTGAACCTTCCTGTTGTCGGCTATACCGTCTCCGGCGGAGCCCGAATGCAGGAAGGAATGCTATCCCTCATGCAAATGGCAAAAACCAGCGCTGCAGTGAAAAAGCACAGCAATGCCGGTTTGTTCTATCTCACCATCCTAACCGATCCGACCACTGGTGGTGTCATGGCCAGTTTCGCAATGGAGGGAGATATCATTTTAGCCGAGCCAGGCGCAACCGCAGGGTTTGCCGGTGCACGCGTCATCGAGCAAACGGTACGTAAAAAGCTGCCTCCTGGATTTCAAACTTCAGAATTTTTGCTGGATCATGGCTTCATTGATGCCATCGTACCTCGTTTGGAGCAGCGTGCAGTGATTTCTAAACTGCTTTTCATCCACCAAGGAGGGACTGCACATGAGTAGTACTGCATACGACAAAGTGAAATTGGCGCGAGCCAACAACCGTCCCACCAGTCTCTCCTATATCAACAATATGTTCAGTGAATTTTTTGAACTACACGGAGACCGTGCTTATGCGGATGATCCTGCCATTGTCGGCGGTGTGGCACTGCTATATGGGATGCCTGTCACTGTGATTGGCATTGAAAAAGGCCGCTCCGCAAAAGAACGGGTACACCGCAACTTTGGTGCCTCCAATCCGGAAGGATATCGAAAAGCTCTGCGCCTGATGCGCCAAGCAGAAAAATATCATCGTCCGGTGATCTGCTTCGTAGATACCTCCGGAGCCTTTTGTGGCATTGGTGCAGAAGAGCGCGGTCAAGGTCAGGCCATTGCTCACAATTTAATGGTACTCAGTGATCTCAAAACGCCAGTCCTCTCCATTTTGATCGGAGAAGGCGGAAGCGGCGGTGCTCTGGCTTTGTGTGTAGCTGACGAAGTTTGGATGCTTGAAAATTCTATTTATTCTGTCATATCCCCTGAAGGTTGTGCTAGTATCCTATGGAAAGATTCTGGCCGTGCAGCGGATGCCGCAGAATGCCTGAAACTGACCGCACAGGACGCATTCCACTTCGGAATTGCTGACAAGATCTTGCCCGAATCCGGTCTGGGATCTGTTGCTTATTATCGTCATCTCAGCAAACAAATCTATCAGAAGCTGGGTAACCTACTTTCCCTTACCACAGAAGACCTGATTGAAAAACGCTATCAGCGCTTTCGAAAATTCGGCGCGTTTGATCTTGTGAACGAGGAGGATCTATGAGCATTTATCAGCGATTTTGTCACGAAGCCTATGATTCCCAAGGAAGACTCATCAGTTTTTCTCTTCAATACCCAGAAAACTACAATTTCGGATATGATGTTGTTGATGCCATTGCAGAAGAAACACCAGATAAAGAAGCCTTGGTTTGGTGTAATGCACATGGAGTCGAACGAACTTTTACCTTCGATGAAATTCGCCGTTACAGCAATCAGGTTGCCAATGTCTTGAAATCCCACGGCATTGGCAAAGGCGACACGGTTTTGGTCATGCTGAAGCGTCACTTTGAATATTGGTTTGTGGCGGTCGCCCTCCATAAGCTAGGTGCTGTTATGGCTCCGGTTACGCATATGCTGACGACAAAGGATATTATCTACCGCGCTCAGGCTGGAAATATCAAAACAGCTATCTGTACGTCTGAGGACAATGCTCCCGCCCATTTTCTGGAAGCAAAAGAAGAGTGTGGTCTTTCGCATATTTGGACGGTACATCAGTCTATCGACGGTTGTCTCAACCTAACCGAAGAGATGCAGAGCGCCTCTTCCCTATTCCCTCGGGTAGAAACGCTGGCATCGGAACCAATTCTAACCTATTTCACTTCTGGAACCACTGGCCTTCCCAAAGGTGTCATCCATAACCATACTTACACCTTGGCTCATATTGTGACTGCAAAATACTGGCATAGAGCCACAGATGGCGGTCTCCACTTTACCGTTGCAGAAACCGGTTGGGGAAAGGCCTCTTGGGGAAAGATTTATGGGCAGTGGCTGGTTGGTAGCGCGGTTATGGTATTTGATTTTGATAATTTTGATCCTCGTCAGCTTATGAATGTCATTAACCGCTACAAGGTTACAACCTTCTGCGCTCCACCCACCATCTACCGCTACTTGGTCAAAACAGGCCTCATTCCTATGCCAAGTCTCGAGCACACGACCACTGCAGGAGA
>JAQSXW010000001.1 GCA_029256465.1 Evtepia sp. | reverse complement strand
CCAAAAAGATAAATACCCAACGTAGCAGCAAAGGAGAATTGCAGCCCTGCATTGGCGATAGAAAAAGGATTTAATAGAAGCAAACAGAATAGAGCAGTAAAGAGGGAAGTGACGCTATCATATTTCCGGCCCAATAGGGGCGCAAGAAGGGAGGCGGAACAGAGGATCGCTGCCCGCAACGCACCAGGGGCATTTCCTGTCACAGTAGCAAAGAAAAAAATGACTATGATCTGGATAATCACCGTGCTTTTTTTCTTTTTCCCTAACAGGAATAATAGGGCGCCTGAAAGGAAGGAAATATGCATACCGGAAACGGAAACGACATGGGAAAGGCCAGTTCGGCTAAATGCGCTTTGATCCTCCTCGCTAAGATCCCTCTGCCAGCCGGTCAAAAGGGCATATTGAAGGGATGCGGCATCCTTTGTGTAGAGTTTAGTGATGCTTTTCCGTATCTGCTCAGCCAAAAGGACAGGATAATAGCGCGGGGAAATGTGCCCCGCGGGGGTGACCGTCACAGAACCATAGGTGCGGGCAAATAAGTAAATCCCTTTTGAGCGGAACGTGAGCAGTTCCTTTCCGTGGATCAGGGAAGAGGGCGTGCAGTGGGCGATGGCATGAACCCGATCTCCTGGCCTAAGAGTAGAAAAGGAATCCTCCAGATAAAGGAGCATGGGGACCGTTCTGCCTCCCGTTTCTCCACCCCTTACTGGTACAGAAATGCCGTATTCGGTTTTCTGGGGCCAATCGGTGACCACTGCATCCATTTGGATGGTCCTATCGTTTAGCTGCTGCGCTGGAAAATAAAACAAGAAAGAGTAGATCAAGAACCAAAGAAAGCCTGCGGAAAATCCTAGAGAAATCCATAGAATGCGCGGGTGTTGACGGAGTGTTTTATGTAACATAAAAAAGGCGCATAAAAACAAGGCTCCCAAAATGCCCGGAAGCAAGGCGGGTATGTGCAGGCTAAAAAGACAGGCGATGGCGAAGGCAGCCGAAAAGAGAGCAAGCTTTCGCATTACGGGTTCTGGGGGGACAGGTTGTCGCCCTTCCGATTTTTCTTGCGATTTCTTTCTGACCAATAATGCTCCATAAATGCTTCATCTTTGTCTTCCAGTGACCATTCGCCAGCCAAACTTTCCAAATGGTGCGTAAATTCATGAGAAAGCGTATCCCAGAGTTCCTGGTGCCAGTCGGCTTCCGACCAATCTTCCTGCTGCGCCAACTGGGCAAAGGAACCGTAATAGATCTCGATATAGCGGCCAATCTGGTCGCGGCAGTAAGCACCCATTACATAAAGATCCAGTGCGTCGGGGTCCAACTTTTCTTCCTGCAAAAGTAGGACGGAACCGTTGAGTTCCTCATAAAATTCCTCCGGAAAAGAATCTGCGATCTCGTCCATCAGTGTTCCAACCTGTTCAAAGCTTAACACCATACACTTGCTCCTTTCCAGCAGAATGGATTATCGCATCAAGCGTCGGAGTAGACGGGCCTTCGCATCAGTATACGGTGGATAACGCATGGCCGGGTCAAAAAATGCGTTCTTTTGCAAAATAGCTTTCTCATGGGTAAAGGCATCAAATCCGGCCTTTCCGTGATAGGAACCCATGCCGCTACCCCCGATCCCTCCGAACCCCATGTGGCTGGATGCCAGATGAAGGATGGTATCATTGATGCAACCGCCGCCGAATTGCAGATCGTTCATCAGTTTCTGCTGAACTGATTTGTTTTCACTGAAGAGATACAAGGCCAAAGGATGGGGGCGGGCGGAGATTTCCCCGATGGCTTCCTCTAAATGCCGATAGGTGAGGACGGGAAGGATGGGACCAAAAATTTCATCCTCCATGATAGGATCGGAAAAGCTGATCTCTTTTAGTACAGTAGGAGCAATTTGAAGGGTGTTAGGGTTGCAGTCACCGCCAATGCTCACCTTTAGACGATCTATGAGTCCCATGAGTCGGTCAAAGTGATCTTGGTTTATGATTTTTCCATAGTCAGGATTATGTAAGGGCGACTGGCCGTATTGCGCCAAAATCTCATCGCCAATGGCTGCCATGAGTGGCTCGCAAATGTCCTCCTGCACATAGAGGTAGTCAGGTGCGACACAGGTTTGGCCACAGTTTAAATACTTTCCGAAGACGATCCGTCTTGCAGCTAGGGCGAGATTAGCCGTTTCGTCCACAACACAGGGGCTTTTTCCGCCCAGTTCCAGCGTGACTGGTGTCAGTTGTGCGGCGGCTTTCTCCATGACAATCCGCCCAATTTTCGGACCTCCAGTATAGAAAATGTAGTCGAAGGGACACTCGAGAAGCATCTGGCTTTCTCGATGATCTCCCTGGATCACGACAGCCCATTCCGGTAGTAGACGGTGAGAAAAGAGCTGAGTTAGCACTCGACTGGTGGCGGGTGCATGCTCACTGGGTTTGATGACCACGGTATTCCCTGCGGCAATGGCATCAATGGCTGGTTGAATGGCCAAAAGAAAGGGGTAGTTCCAGGGACTGATGATGAGCGCAGTTCCATAAGGTTCAGGCAAGATACGGCATCGGCCGGGGAGTTGGGCCAAGGAAGCCCTAGCCCGGCGGGGCTTAGCAAAGGATTTGACATGGCGCATCATGAAGCGCAGTTCCCCTAAAGCGACGCCAATTTCACTCAGGTATGCCTCCGCTGCAGACTTGCCCAGATCCTCATGGAGGGCAGCAAGGATCTCCTTCTCCATATCCAGAATCCCGTCCCTGAGTCGCCGTAACACATCCAAACGAGAGGCGACCCCTCTGGTGTGTCCTTCACGGAAGAATTGGCGTTGGGACTCTAACGTTTTCAAAATATCATCTTGATTCATGGCAATCTCTCACAAGGGGCAACATGCCCCTACTTTCCTGTAAGATGGGATAACCAGTGGTCATAGAAGGAAAAAAATTCATGGAATATGAACCTAGTTTAGCACGATGCTTACGGGAATACAAGGCTTCCAATGCTTGCTTTTCAGCAGACCTAAAGGGAGTGAAAATTGCTGTGTTTTGCCCTTGTATTTTTATAAGAGTTCCGAGGGAAATGCTGGATATTTCTTGACAAATGCATGAAAAATGTCATATAATTTTTTAATATTATGAATTTTTTGCCAAAGGGGTAACTTGCTTTCAATCACCATTGGAAGGCAAAATCGAATGAGAGGGAAGAGTGGCCGGAAAATGAGGTGTTTCGGTGAGTAAGTTTTTGTTAAAACGTGTGTTGCAAATGATACCGGTTTTATTTGTCGTATCGGTTTTAATCTTTTCCATGGTGCGCATCACACCCACGGATCCTGTTGCATCCATGACAAAGGGAAAAAACGTCAGTGATGAGACAAAACAGCAGCTCAGGGAGCGGTATTACTTAGACAAAAGTCCAGCAGAACAATATGTGATTTGGATAACCGACGCGCTGCGCTTGGATCTTGGAGAAAGCTATCAGCAAAAGCAGAGCGTTAACCTGTTAATCAAGGAACGGATGGACGTAACGCTTTCCTTGGTGGCCATTAGTGGTCTTCTGGCTATCCTGATTTCCATTCCTATCGGAGTCATCAGCGCAGTCAAAATGAATACAACCCTTGATAAAGTGTTATCGATTTTATCATTGATTTTTGTGGCATCGCCCGTTTTTTTGACGGCGATTATATTTATGCTGATTTTCTCTTTACATTGGAACCTGTTTCCCTCGATTGGAACGGGAACTTGGCGTCACATGGTGCTACCATCGGTTGCCTTGGCGTTAAACATGGTGGCACTGACCAGTAGAATCACGCGCACGACCATGATCGAACAGCTCAATTCGGATTATATTCGAACAGCTACGGCGAAAGGAATTCCACGCCTACGGGTGATCATTACCCACGCATTAAAAAATGCACTCATTCCGATCATCACAGTGACCTCTGTGCAGATTGGCAGCATGCTCGTGGGTGCCGTGTTGGTGGAAGCCGTTTTTGCAATGGGAGGTTTGGGTGATTTGCTGCTGACCGGAATCAAGACCTCAGATTATCCTGTGGTACAGGGCGTGACACTGCTTCTAGTCTTCATCTTTATGTGCATCAATCTGCTCGTTGACGTTTTTTATGCGATTCTGGATCCCAGAATCCGATTACAGTAAGGGGGATTCAAATGTTTACTGCGTTATTTGGTCATCCCCCGCTGTATCGTTCTAAAAAGCAGCGTTATGGCAAGCTGTTTACCGCGAGCTTTACCATATCCATGATCGTTTTGCTACTTATTATCCTGAGTGCTGTCTTTGCACCCGTATTTGCGCCCTACGACCCCAATGCACAGGATTTGCCGCTTAGCCTAGCCAAAGCCAGCCCAGAGCACTGGTTAGGCTGCGATCTAAACGGTCGAGATCTCTTTTCCCGCCTGCTCTACGGCGGACGCACCGCCCTGTTGGGTGCATTAGGAGTTGTAGCGATTTCTATGGTAATCGGAATTCCGTTTGGGCTCATTTCCGGTTATTATGGTGGGCGGATTGATCAACTCATCATGCGTTTGTGTGATGTGCTGCTTTCTTTTCCGTCCTTGCTTTTGGCATTTATTTTTGTTGCCGGTATGGGGCAGGGAATGAAGAACTCTATCTTGGCGCTTGGTATCGTCTATGTTCCTATGCTTACAAGACTGACCCGCTCTCTTACGATGGTAGAAAAAAATAAAGTCTACATTTCTGCCAGCATGTCGTTGGGATACTCAAATCTGCGGATTATGTACCGCCATATTTTGCCGAACTGCATCTCCACCATTTTGGTTCAACTCACACTGGATATTGCCTATGCAATCCTAGATTTATCGGCACTATCCTTCCTAGGCCTGGGTGTGGCAGAGCCTACAGCAGACTGGGGTGCTATGCTGGGGTCCGGTCGCAGCTATCTGTTGGCAAACCCCTATTTGGCTTTAGCACCTGGCGCGATGATTGTGTTTGTGGTGGTCTCTCTCAATATTTTCAGTGACGGACTGCATCAGTACCTAGATCAGGCTCAAACTGTCTTGCCAAGCTTTAAAAAATATGAGCGAAAACAAGAGAAGTTAGCAAGCAAACAGAAAAATAAAGGAGGATCTCTTGATGAAAAACCTGCTTGAGATCCAAAACCTCACGGTAGAACTCATGACGAACCGCGGAATTGTCTATGCAATTTCCGGGGTTGATATGGACATCCGGCAGGGGGAAATTCATGGCGTCGTAGGGGAGTCCGGATGCGGAAAGAGCATGACGGCAAAATCCATTCTCCGACTTCATAATGAGCGTCGTAGCCGTGTGGGAGGCAGCATTCTTTTTGAAGATAGGGACCTGCTTGCCTTATCCAAAAGGCAGATGGAACGCCTGCGTGGCAGTGAAATTTCCATGATATTTCAAGATCCAATGACTTCTCTAAATCCTTTGATGACTGTGGGAAATCAAATTGCGGAAATGTATCGATTCCATATGAGTGCCGAGAAGAAGGAGGCACGTGAAAAGGCAGAAGCGCTACTCGAACAAGTTGGGCTTGAGCCAGCCTCCAAACGGTTTCACCAATACCCCTTTGAATTATCCGGAGGGATGCAGCAGCGTGTGATGATTGCGATGGCGATTGCTTGCTCCCCCAAACTGCTCATTGCGGATGAACCGACCACAGCGCTGGATGTTACCATCCAAGCTCAGATTCTGGAACTCATCAAACAGCTGGCGGAGGAGATGGGGATGAGCGTACTCCTCATCACCCATAACTTTGGTGTGGTGTCAGAAACCTGCCAGCGTGTCTCGGTGATGTATGCAGGAAAGGTAGTGGAAACAGGAGAAACCCGCGAGCTGATGAAAAACGCCAAGCATCCATACAGCCGGGCACTCATTCGGAGCATTCCGGGCATGGAAAGCCGTGGGGGCCGATTGGAGACCATTGCAGGTAGTCCTCCGGCGCTATTTCAGCCACCGAAGGCCTGCATGTTTGCCCCCCGTTGCCAATACGCCACGCCCCACTGCAATGAAGCGTATCCAGAGTTTTTAGATTGCGGCAATGGTCATTTGTCAGCCTGTTTTCGGGCATTGGAAGGAGGGCTGATGGATGATTGAGATGATGGTGGAAGCAAACAATCTTTATAAATCATTTCCGGTGCCCTCTCGCACATTGCGAGAAAAAGCAAAGGTGCTTCAAGCGGTGGGCGGCGTGAGCCTCTCCATTCCCAAAGGCAGTATTTTCGGAGTGGTAGGCGAATCTGGATGCGGAAAATCTACATTAGGCCGTTGCCTTTTACGCATGGAGAGCATCACCTCTGGTTCCCTCACCTTCCAGGGGCAGGATATTACAAGTCTCTCGGGGAAAGAACTCAAGCCAATCCGGCGACACATGCAAATGATCTTTCAAAATCCCTACGCTTCGTTTAATCCCAAGCAAAGAATTGGTTCCGCCTTACATGAGGTCGCCAAAGTGCACCAGATTCCTATGCAGGAGGCGGAAGACAAAATAAATCATCTACTAAAAGAAATAAACCTGCCAGACGATACACTGCACCGTGTTCCCAGCGAGATGTCCGGCGGACAGCTTCAGCGACTGGCGATTGCCAGAGCGCTACTACTCACTCCGGATTTTATCGTAGCGGACGAACCGGTTTCTGCGTTGGACGTATCAGTGCAGGCACAGATCCTGAATCTTCTCATGGATTTGAGACAGAAATTTTCTCTGACCATGTTGTTCATTTCTCACGAAATGACGGTAGTGCGCTATCTCTGCGATCAGGTTGCTGTCATGTACTTGGGCATGGTTGTGGAACAGGCAGAAACAGAAGAACTATTTAAAAATCTGCTTCATCCCTATACGCAAACACTCATGTCTGCCGTTCCCAGCATTGATCCGGATGAAAAGATGGAGAGAGTCATCCTACAGGGAGACTTGCCCAGTGCCATTGATCTACCAAAGGGCTGTCCCTTTGCTCCTCGCTGCATTTACTGTAGTGAGCGTTGCAAGGAGGAAAGACCAGAACTGCGGGAGGTAGTAGCAGGCCATAAGGTTGCCTGCCACCTGGTCTAAATTGGTTCGCTTTCATCCTAATGGGGTGTGAATCGAAAATAGAAGTTGAGAATGAAATGGAGGAAACAAAATGAGAAGTATGAGAAAAGTGATCTCTGTGCTTCTGAGCGCGCTGTTCCTGTTTGCCTTACTGGCAGGTTGTAACGGCAATGGTAGCAAAGCTGCGAATAAGGACACCTTTGTCATTGGATTGGATAGTGATATCGTGGCCCTGGATCCTGCGTTCGCCTACGATTTCACCACAAACCCTGTGATCAATCAAATCACACAGGGCCTTTTGACCTTTGACGTGAACAATCAGCTTCAGCCTATGTTGGCTTCTAGCTGGAAACAGGTCGATGCTCTGACCTATGTCTATGAGATCCGCAGTGATGTGACCTTCTCTGATGGCACACCAATGACCATGGACGATGTGATTTATTCCATGGAAAGAATCCGAAATCCAGAACTGGCTTCCTATCTGGGATGGATGTACGACAATGTGGATAAGATTCAAAAAACGGGTGATTGGGAACTGACCGTTACGCTGAAGAAGCCGGATGCAACTTGGCAATACGTCCCCGCAACGACTGCATGCCATGTGATGAAAAAGGACTTTGTGGAATCTGCAGGTGAAAACTTTGGCAAAGCACAAGGTGGCATTGTCGGTACTGGTCCTTATGCTTATGTAAGCTGGACAAGCGGTACTGAGGTGGTTCTGGAGAAGAACAAAAACTATTGGGATAAGGATCATGCTGGATATTTTAATAAGCTGATCTTCAAAGTCATCACCGAAGATAACACCCGTGTGGTTGCCCTTAAGACTGGTGACATTGACTGTACCGTAGCACCGCCCCCCAGTCAGCTTAATGAGCTCGCTTCCGACCAAAACATTACCTTAACCTCAAACTCTGGTTTTGGTGTTCTATTTGTGGCGTTCAATACACAAAAGACACCCTTTAACAATGCAGAGGTACGTAAGGCTGTTTCGATGGCTGTCGATATGGACAACATCTACAAGAATCTTGTGAAGGAAAAGGTTGGCGATGCACCCACTGCGCTGCCTTCTTCCGATGCACTCTTCTCCATTGAGCCAGAGCGCTGGAATCAGTATCTAGCCGCTACCCCCAAGCATGTCTTTGATGTTACAGAGGCGCGTGCTTTGCTCGCAAAAGCCGGATACCCCAATGGATTTGAATGCAATCTCGTGGTAAACGATGATACGCTGCGCAATTCTGTTGCCCTGGCCATGCAGAGTAGCCTTGCTCAAATCGGCATCACGATGAATATTAGCAAGGTTTCTACCGACGAGCATACTCGTTATCAGTTCGGCGAAGTTTTAGATGCAAACGGTCTGCGTGACTATGATATGCTCATGGCTGGATGGGAAGCAGACTACCCCGATCCTTCCGGCAACCTGACTCCGCTCTATCAGGGAGGCAACAGCTCCAACTCCGCTGCCTATAACAATGAGAAAGTCAATGCACTCATTGCGCAGCAAATGGCAGAGAGCAATCCTACCGTACGTAATGATTTGATGTTTGATGCTTTTGACATCATTATTCAGGATACGCCCTATCTCTTCGTTCACTACCCCATTAAAAACATTGCAATGAATAAGAATTACACTGGGGTTGTGATGAACGCCTCCTGGATCTGGAACATTCACTTCCAGGATGTTCATCCGGTTGAAGGATAATTTTAAAAGCGCAAGAAAAAGCCCTGTCCTCGATGGAGGGCGGGGCTTTTTTGCAAAGAGAGGAGGAAAGCTCTTGGATAAAATCCTAGTAGGTGGTGTCATTTACACCATGGCAGGAAAGTTAGCATCTGCTTTGGCTGTCCATAAGGGACGCATTGTTTTGGTGGGAACGAACGAGGAAGTCTTGGCATTGCAAACAGAAGATACGGATGTCATTGACTTGAAGGGACGTTGTGCCCTGCCGGGCTTTACCGATAGCCACATGCATATGCTCCTTTCTGGAGTCGGATTTGACCGTCTTGATTTGCGAGGGGTTCGCTCTCCGGAAGAGATCATTGAGCGGGGCAGGGAGTATATAAGAAAGCATAAAATAAGCCCTGGAGAATGGGTTGTTGGGTATGGGTTTGATCATAATTTGTTTGCTAGCCCGGTACTGCCCGGAAGAGAGGTGGCCGGAGCCATCTCTGAGGAGCACCCAGTTTTGCTGGATCGAGTCTGTGGCCATGTGGGTGCCGTGAACGCTTTGGCCTTAGAGTTGGCAGGCTTTGGCTCTGAAACCGTAATACCTGGAGGCGAGCTGGATAAACAGGCGAACGGAATGCTCAGTGGAGTGATACGAGAAACTGCACTCGATCAAATGAAAACCCATATTCCAAAGCTCAGTCAGAAACAGGTAGAACAAATCCTAAAGGAAACGGGGCACCGCTTCGCAAAGGTAGGTCTCACCGCAGTTCACAGCGATGACTTGGGGCCGGAAGGCACCGATTTGGGCACCTTATCCAAAGCAATACATGCTTTGAAAGAAAAAAAAGAACTGTCCATTCGGATTTATGAAGAATGGGAGGCGCCAAGGCCCAAGCTGCTTCGGGACATCATCTCAAAGGGATATTATTCCGGGTGGGGTGACGATTTTCTGCGGGTATGTAATATCAAGCTCATTACGGATGGCAGTTTGGGAGCAAGAACTGCTTATTTGCGGGAAGAGTACAGCGATGATTCCGGAAACAGAGGCATTCCAGTTTATACGCAGGCGGAGCTGGATGAGATGGTGGGTCTTTGCCATGAAGCCGGACTGCAGGTGGCCTTTCATGCCATCGGTGACGCAGCCTTGGAACAATGTATTTGTGCAGTAGAAAAGGCCATGAGGAGTGATCCCAAGCCCCTGCGTCACCGAATTGTTCATTGTCAAATAGGAGCAAAGTCCCTCTATGAGCGGATGGCTTCATTGGGAATGGGAGCAGATATTCAGCCGCCGTTCACCATTTCTGATGCGCCGCTAGTAGCACCCCGTTTGGGTAAAATTCGCCAGCAGGAAAGTTATGCATGGAAAATGCTCCTGGATTGTGGAGTGCCCTTGGGTGGTGGCTCTGACAGTCCGGTGGAAGCATACGATCCTCTGTGGGGGATTTACTGCGCCGTGACGAGAGAAGATGGAAGCGGAGGGGCACCTTGGATGCCAGAGCAGCGTCTCACAGTAGAGGAAGCGGTAGCGCTTTATACAAAAGGTCCAGCTTACTTAGCCTCGCAGGAAGCGCATGCTGGAACATTGGAAGCAGGAAAGCTCGCCGACCTGATTGTACTGGATCGAGACATCTTCCAGATTCCTTCTGAAGAAATCAAAGACCTAAAAGTTGAGCTTACCATGATGGGCGGTCAAATCACGTACTGTAAGGAATAAAGAAGAACCAATGAGTAAAATGAACAGCCCTAGATTGTACGAACGGCATAAAAAAGCCAGATTTGTTTACAAAGGGTTCGATCCCATCCGCGTCCACCATGTTTACCCACAACTTTATAGTGGGGAAATTAATAAAAGCCTTGAGCCGCATTCGTTTGCGGACCTCAAGGCTTTTCTTTCGTTTACTTAACTATTTTCTGTTTTTTCCTACTAAGTAATTCAGCAATGCAAAAAAGGTTACGATTTAGATATTTTAACAGATAGTATCCGTTTGTCAGAAACCTTCTCAATTTTAAATACAACGTCCTCATATACTATCGTTGGCTTCTCCGTTGCATCAGGTATCCTCTCCAACTGCCCAATCAAAAAACCGCTAAGGGTATCATATTCATTTTCTGCAAATGGAATTCCAGTTAAATGACTAATTTTATCAATATGAGTGGTTCCTTTTACTAGAAAAGTATTATGATCAATGATTTCAATTTCTTTTTCTTCTTCGTCATATTCATCACTCAAATCACCAACAATTTCTTCGAGAATGTCCTCAACGGTGATAATACCTGCTGTTCCACCATATTCGTCAATCACGACTGCAATATTTTTCTTTTCCTTTTGAAATTTTGCTAACATAGTATTGATAGGCATGTTTTCTGGAACCGATATGATGTTGCGGATAATGTTGTCAATGCTATTACTATTTCCGTATATCTTTTGTTCATATAAGTCTCTTACATGTATGAACCCAATCACTTTATCTTTGCTGACTTCACAAACTGGGTATCTTGTATACTTTTCTTTTACTGCAATTTCTAAAATGCTTTCAAAAGTATCTTCCTTAAAAACACAAGTCATTTGTGTTCGAGGAATCATGACATCCCTCACATTTTTGTCGGTAAATTCAAATATATTGTCAACATAGGTGTATTCTGTTTTGTCTATCAGCCCATGTTTATAGCTTTCTTCAACCAAAAGTTTTATTTCTTCATTCGTATGTGCAGCATCATGTTCCTCAATCATGGAATGACCCATCAGCTTCAATACCGCATTTGTTGCGTGATTAAACATCCACATGATAGGGAAAGTCGCTCTAAAGAAAATGATCAAGGGTAAAGCTGTACCAGTGGCATATTTCTCAGAATTAATAATTGCAAGTGATTTTGGAACGAGTTCACCAAATATGATATGAAGTGCTGTTATGAGAAAAAATCCGACGAAGAGCGAGATGGAATGTATGACATCTTCAGACAAATCAAAGTGCAGTAATATCGGGCTAATCATTTTAGATATGGCTGGTTCACCAATCCAACCAAGCGCCAAGGATGCCAATGTAATTCCTAATTGGCATGCGGATAAGTATGAGTTTAAATCATTTACCACCTTATGAGCTTGCCTTGCCGCCATACTTCCGTTTGTAGCTAAAACTTCTATCCTTGACCTTCTCACTTTTACCATAGCAAATTCAGAAATAACAAAAAAAGCATTCATAAGTACAAAGAAAATTACAAGAAGAATATTAACGAAGATCATCAAAATAGCTCTACCTTTCTAATAAACAAAAATACACACTCAATATGCCGATGATGTAAAACAGTCATCGGCTTATTGAGCGTGTAAACAAAGCAATATTAAAATTAAATTGAGTTTTTCGTCGTTCCGGAACAGTGGACGTATCCAATTTAGCACACCTTTTATATTGTATTACAATCACATACTACACTATGTAAAATTGGATTGTCAATAGGCAACTCCACTGTGCGCGTAACGAGTACCGAGTATAGGTCAGGGTACCTCAACCTGTTTTGATGCCAAATGCACCAGGTAAGCAAGATGCGTTAAAAAGTGAAAAACGGATTATCCGAAACTGGACCTATGCTAGATCAGATTCGACTGCTGCAGCAATCGCTGTACGATTGCCGCGACCTCGGCACGGGTGATGTTTTCCTTGGGTGCTACAGTACTGCTGCTCCTTCCGGTTACAACGCCGGTTTTCAGGCAGGCTACAATGCTCGTTTTGGCATAGTCCGAAGCGTCGGATGTATCCGTATAGCCCGCCATCAGCGTGCTGATAGTGCTGTCGGTCAGGGTTGCATCCAAACCGGTGATTTTCATCGCTCTTGCGATCATCGCCATGGCCTGTTCGCGGGTTATCTTATCATTCGGACCAAAGGTCGTTTGATTATAGCCGGTGATAATGCCATATGAGGACGCTGTTTTGATATAACCGCAGTACCAATCCGAGGCTGCAACATCACCAAAGCTTTTTTCTCCCGTTCCGGGTGCTAGTCCCAAGGCTCTGACAACGATTGCAGCAAACTCAGCGCGGGTGATGTCTCTGTTTGGATCGTAATTAGTCTCGTCAACTCCATTGACAACCATTCTGGAGCCCATATCGTTGATGGCGTCCTTTGCCCAATGCTTCGTTACGTCTGCGAACTCAATCGGGTGCCAGATTACGGCATAGGTGCTGTTGGTCAGGCTGTTTATGGTCGCGTAGTATTTGCCGTTCACCACAGTGATCTTGGTCGGTACATGTCGCGTGGTGCCATCCGCATTTACTACAATTCCGGTGGTGATTTTCGTCGGATTCACTCCAGCTGGAACAGCAATGGTTCGCTCGACATAGGAGTTAAAGGAGGATACGGCCACGGTATTGCCGTTATGTGTGCAGCTGATCGAGAAATCAACTGCGGGTACCATAATCGAAAACGAGTTGCTCGTTGCCGCATTTTTTACTACTTTGACAGTCGCATCGGACGGCTCGGCAATTTGAACATTCACTTGGATGTCTGAAAGTGCGACGGATGCACCAAGCTGCTTCGATACGGCATCAATGTTGATTTCAGATGCAGGCAGGGTATAGGTTGCGGAATTGGTCTGAATCTCCAGAGTTGCTTCCTTTGTCTCCATGTTTTTGACCATCTGACCGGTTAACAAGCCCGCCACCACCTGGGATCCGGTCGTCACGGGGATGACAACAGACGCATTTTGTCCCTGTGGGGCAAGGATGGTTTGTAGCTTGCTGCTGTCAACGGTCACCTGTGTCACCTTTTTGCCATTCTCTATCGTATCTTTGGAGGTGCCCGCTGTATAGGACTGCTTATTGACAATGACTGGTGCACCGCCAGCAGGTGCAGTACCGCCACTGCCGCCACTGCCGCCGCTGCCGCTGCCGCCGGAAGCTGCTGCTCTGTTAATCGTGACCGCATAGCACAGCGCTGTGGAATCAGCGGCTGTTATTTTTACAGACACTACGGGTCCGCTGCCGGCTGTAAGGCTGATGCTGCCGGATGAGGGGGTTCCGAATGTACTATCAGTCCCATAGAAGGTGACGGCTGCACCCGTATCGGTTGGTAGGATGTCCGTTTTTGTCACCGAGGCAATTGCATTTGCTACAGAGATAGAAGCCGTTTTGGGCGCTAACGCTGTTCCTAGACCTGCATCGGCCGAAACTGTTTTTGAAAGTATAGTTGTCAGAGTTGCATCATTGCTTAAAGCTGCGGCTCTGTTAATCGTGACAGCATAGTACATCGCTGTAGAATCAGCCGCTGTAATTTTCACATACACTACGGTTCCGCTGCCAGCTGTAAGGCTGATGCTGCCGGCTGAGGGAGTCCCGTATGTACTATCAGTCCCATAGAAGGTGACGGCTGCACCCGTATCGGTTGGTAGGATGTTCGCTGCTGTCACCGAGTCAACTGTATTAGCTACAGAGATAGAAGCGGTCTTGGGTGCTAACAATGTTCCGGCCTCTGCACCGGCCGAGACTGTTTTTGTAAGTATGGTTGCCAGATGTGCATTGCTGCTTAAGCCTGCGGCAGAAATGCTCACCGCTCCGTTTACCTTGGCAATTTTTATATAGCCGGTGGTTGCGTCGTAATAATATTCGCCCGCCGTATCCGCATCAAAAGAGGAAGCTACCAATGTCATACTGCTCTGCCCGACCATTGTAACGCTGATGGAAGCGGGCCGCGTATAGCCGCTGTCTGGTGAAAGGTTAGGGTACAAGTCTTTGGTGCCCAGGATCACAGTCGACTTAGGAGAGAACGAAATGTGGTTTCCGGTATAGGATACACTGTAATAGTCTAGAGTTGCGGTGCCTGTTGTGCCTACTTTGACTTCGACTAGGCCTAGATCGAGAGACCCGTTATAGATGTGATAGGTAGCGGGTTCAACAGCGGCGGTATATATGCCGTTGCTGTTGGTATCCGTCAAATCGATGCAGAGCTCGCTCAAATTCCCATGTTTGTACATCTTTAACATATAACCGCTGTCCGTCCAGATGACGCCGTCTTTTCGAATCGTTACCTTAGCGTTAATGGCACTGCTGTCTACTTTGAGGGTGACCGTTCTGCTGGCAGTGCCGCGGGTCGCGGTCAGTACTGCCGTGCCTTCGTCAACAATGGATGGAACATTGCCTGAAATGCCGATAACCGAGGGACTGCCGGAAGTCCAGACCACACCGTCTGACGTGCCGCCAAGAGTAAAACCTTGGGTGACGGCGGCGGAAGTATTGGCGCTATTTAGGAACACCGGCGCTGCTGATATATACGCTGCATCGGTGTTATCCATATTTGCAAGGCGCGGATAGAGGTTATCCACATAGTTCCAAGGATCATCAAAAGGTGTCACGTTCCCTGAAAGACTGCTATTTAGTGCCGAGCCGATCATCTCTGTGGTCAACTTGCCTTCGGCCTGACCCGCGACGTCCAAGCCATTGATGCCGCCAAACGTGCACATCTGCTTATCGTAGTAGCATGAAGATACCGTGCCCACGTTGTCTCCAGCAATACCTCCGACGTGACCGGTGCCCGTGCCATTCACGCTGCCAGAGTTATAACAGTCCTTCACTTCTCGCCCGCTATAAACATAGCCCGCCACACCGGCAACACAATCTTTGCCTGTCACGCTGCCAGAATTGTAGCATGATGTAATGGTTTGGTCGGCTACGTCGGTACTTGCTGAAATTCCGCTAACATATTTTATACCGATCACACTTCCAGTGTTGAAACAGTTGATAATTTTGAAGCCAAAGCTTGTTATACCGCCCACATAGCTTTCGCTGTCAGTAGCGGTAACCGTGCCCGTGTTATAGCAGTTGATAACCGAGGAGTAGCCTGTTCCTTTCACACCGCCGACAAACATTGTGCCGCTCACGCTTCCGGTGTTATAGCAACCGGCAATTTGCACGTCGCAGGTATTAGCCCCAACCACACCGCCAACGGACTGACCACCGCTGACGTTACCGCTATTGTAGCAATCGGTAACCGATTTTTCAGCAGCTCCCACAACGCCACCGATAGTCCCCACGGTACCGGTGATGGTTCCGGAATTAAAGCAGTTCAGTGTGATCCCGCTGTTGTAACCCACAACACCGCCGACACATTGATTTCCGCAAATATAACTATTTACTGTACCAACGTTTTTGATGGTACCGTTTGTGTTTATATATCCAAACAAACCTTGATATTTGATGGCCCCGGCATTGATATAGATTCCGCTTACCGTGTAACCACCGCCGTCAAACGTACCATTGAACAAATGTGTAAAGTTGCCAATCGGCGTCCAAGTTTTTGCGCTTGTGCTGGATTCGTCGATAGTGCCGTCATTGAGAACAATATCTGCGGTGAGCTTATAGTAAACAGTCGAAGCACTATATGCCGCATCGTTATTGTTTATTAGATACGCCAGATTCGCCAATTCCTGCGCAGTGTCTATTTCGTAAGGGGCTCCAAGTGTGCCAATGCCACTTGAAAACGGCGTTGACGGTGTGACCGTGGGATAGTCCCATACATCCGCCGCGCTCGCAGGGATACTGATGGCTGGCAAAATGCTCACCGCCATGCAAAGCACAAGTATCAGACTAAAAAATTGTTTCTTCATATTTCACGTTCCTCCTTGAGTGTATATTGTTTTGCAGCTAAGATTCTATTTTCCCCGCAGAGCGAAAGCCCATCAGCAGCCCGGGAAGGTAATTAAACGGCTTGTGCAGAGCCTTTCTGTAAAGCTCCATCGACTGGAGGTAGATATTCATACTCCTGTCCAGTATCGCTTGCGCCTTTTCCGCTTCGGGGGCATCCCTTGCCTTAAGACGCCATTTTTTACTGGCAGCAAGCTGTGCTTTGGCGCCCTCTACCATATTTTGTTTTGCCTACAGCTCTTTTCTCACTACCCAAAACCATAAAGCGATAAATGCAGCGGTGCTGAAAGAAGTAATAGACCAGGCAATGATTGCAGCCAAACAGCTCACCCCCTTTTTTTCGCAAGGAATCATTTTTGCACAGTGATAGCGTATCAGCTTGAAAGGAAAAAAGAGGCACTTGGCGCGAAATGTAGTAGGAAACGGCGCAAAATGTAAAATGACGTTGGAAAGATGGCGAAACTTGCGATATAATTATATTGGATTTTTATAGACAACGAGGGTGATGAAATTTGCATATCGCAATCTGTGATGATGATAAAGAGGAGCTTGCCCATATCACATCACTTCTGGAAAAATACAGGAGGGAGCATCATGCCGCTCTTACCCATCAGGCCTTTCACAGCGCAGTGGAGCTTCTTTCCACGGCAAAAGCCGGTGATTCTGCGCTGTATCTTTTAGATGTAATGATGCCTGCAGTGAACGGTATGGAGGCGGCAAAGGAAATCCGCAGATTTGATTCCGAGACGAAAATCGTTTTTTTGACCTCCTCACCGGAGTTTGCCGTGGCAAGCTACAGCGTCAAGGCAATGGATTATATCTTAAAGCCTGTCAGCGAAAATCGTTTGTTTTCTGTGCTGGATGAGCTTTTGAGGGACAGCCAAAAACCGCAGGAGGGACTGTCCGTAAAAGTCAAAAACGGGATATCCCGCATTTTGTTTTCAAGACTTTGCTATGTGGAAGTTGTAAATAAGCAGGTGTATTTTCACCTTTCAGATAACAGCGTCCGTGAGGTAACGGCAAGGCTTTCAGAATTTGAACAGGCGCTTCTTGCAAGGCCGGAGTTTGTACGGACGCATCGCTCCTTCATTGTCAATTTATTTCAAATTGACCAACTTGTCCAAAGCAAAATCACCACGCAGCAAGGCAAAAATATTCCTGTATCGCGGACACTGTATAAAGAGGTGCGGGACGCTTATGTAAGGCAGCTGTTTTGGGAAGAGGGTACACAGTGATGGAGCGAGCATTGGGAAGCCTGGATTATACCTTAGTGTTAATCTACGGTGCTTTGCTCTCGGTGCAGTTTTCCGGCGGGTACACCGGGAAAAAGCAGCGGTGGCTCATTGCTCTCATGATAGCTGTGGTTTTGTCGATACAGATAACCTGCAGCCTTACCTTCGGGCTTACATTCACAAAGAGAATCTACCCGTTTATCTCCCATCTACCTTTGATGCTCATGCTGATTGTCGCATTTCAAAAGAAGCCGGGAGTTACGGCTGTCAGTGTGCTGACGGCATACTTTTGCTGTCAGCCTCCGCGCTGGGTGGCAAGCCTTGCGGAGTTTGTGTTTCATTCTAAGATGGCTTTTTTGTCTGTCTATGCCATAGCCGTCATTATCTTTTATATTGCGCTAACGCGGTATTTTACAAAGCCTGCCTATTATGCCATGACCTATTCCGGAAGATCGCTGTTTCTTTTTGGCTGCCTGCCGCTGTTTTACTATCTTTTTGATTATGCAACCACCGTCTATACCGATATGCTATACCAGGGCATTAAGATGATTGCTGAATTTCTCCCCGCGGCAACGGCGCTGTTTTATGTGCTGTTTATTATCATGTACCACAGCGAGATGCAAAGGCGAAAGCAGATTGAGTTGGATAATGCCATGCTTTCCATGCAGTTGCAGCAGGCGTCAAGCGATATTCAAAATGCCAAGGCTTCGCAGGAGATGTCCGGCATCTACCGTCATGACCTGCGCCATCATTTATCCCTGCTCAATAGCTTTGCAGAAAGCGGGAATATGGACAGAATCAAAGCCTATCTTTTGCAACAGCAAAAGGAGCTGGATAACATTACCCCCATTGTGTTTTGTGAAAACGATATGGTTAATCTCGTACTTTCCTCCTTTGAGAGCAAGGCAAAAAAGGCGGGAGTTACTCTACTTACCGAAGCAAAGCTCCCCGAAAAGCTTGTGATACCCGATACAGAGCTTTGCAGCGTCCTTTCCAACGGGCTTGAAAATGCAATCACCGCAGCAAATAAGATAGAAGAAAAGACTTTGCGCAGCGTTCGAGTGAATTGCTCGGTCAATCGGAACAAGCTGCTCATCCTGATACAAAACGCATACATCGGTAACATTCAACGAAATGGCAGTGTACCCACTTCTATTAAGACACGTCACGGCTTTGGATGCCGCTCGATTGCAGCGATTGCCGAAAAAAGAAAGGGCTTTGCAACATTTGAAACCGAGGGAGGTATCTTTACACTCAGGGTGGTATTACCTATGGAAAATTGAGTAGCTAACCTGTGTCTTACATATCATTTTGGAATAGAAAAATAGAAAAGCATAACCGCACAAGAAAATCCTGTGCGATTATGCTTTTTTCGTATTCAGTTTGCGTTGCCTAAATTGTCCATACATATTGATTTTGTGAACTATAGATAGTTGACAGGAGAAAAGACAAGTGCTACGATGGTAAAAATGTACATATTGGATCAGGATTCCAGAAGCGACTGTAAACAGTTGGGGCAATCGGCACCGAGGAGGCAATTCCTCGCAAGAGGAAGATCTTTCAGGTTCAGTACGGGGACGCACCAATTTGGTGCGTCCTTGTTTTTGATGCGACAAAATATAGCAAGAAGATTGCAGTATACTGAGGAAAAGACAACGGAAAGGAGCGTTCCTATGGAGAAGAAAACTCCACTTTACCAAACGCATGTGGATCTTGGTGGAAAGATGGTGCCCTTTGCGGGCTATCTCATGCCGGTTCAGTACACAGACATTATTGAGGAGCATCTTGCCGTGCGGAAAGCAGCAGGGCTTTTTGATGTTTCTCATATGGGTGAGGTGTTACTCACCGGAGTCGATGCGGTAAAGACCCTTAACATGCTTTGCTCTAACGATTTTACCGATATGTTGGATGGACGGGTACGGTATAGCCCCATGCTCAATCCGGAAGGAGGGGTGATTGACGATCTTTTGGTCTATCGTTTAGACGAAAAGCGATACTGGATGGTGATCAACGCTTCCAATCGGGAAAAGGATGTAGAATGGATTGGGAACCATCTGATCGGCAATACAAAAATGGAAGATATCTCCGACGAAGTCGCTCAAATTGCCCTGCAGGGACCGAAATCAAAAGAAATGATGCTGCAACTTGCAAAACTTGAGAATATCCCACAGAAATACTATACCTTTGTGGAAAAAGCACTGGTTGCGGGCATCCCTTGTTTACTATCTCGTACCGGATACACTGGATCCTATGGTTATGAACTGTATTGCAGTGCTAATAATGCCCAAGAACTTTGGAGCAAACTCATGGAAGCCGGAAAAGACTTTGGTCTGATTCCCTGTGGCCTAGGGGCAAGAGATACCCTTCGTCTGGAGGCCAGTATGCCTCTTTACGGGCATGAAATGGATGACACGGTCAGTCCATTGGAGACAGGGTTAGGTTTTGCCGTCAAGATGCAGAAGGAAAATTTTATTGGGAAAGATGCGCTTCTTCAAAAGGGAGAGCCTCGCATCACCCGTGTGGGTCTCAAGGTGACCGGACGTGGCATCGTACGGGAAGGCTGTTCAGTATATATTGGGGAAGCTGAGATTGGAAAGACGACATCCGGCACGTATCTGCCCTACCTGAAGGGTGGCTATGCCATGGCGCTGGTTCAGAAGGAATCTAGCATGGTCGGCACAGCGGTTATGGTGATGGTACGAGGCAGAATAATTGACGCAGAGATTGTAAGCCTCCCATTTTTTAAAGAGTAAGCACTGGCCAAGGCCAATTTGAAAGGAGAAAACGCAAATGAATATTCCTGCAACACTACAATACAGCAAAAGTCATGAATGGGTTAAATTTACTTCGAAAGATACCGCTCTCGTCGGTTTGACCGACTTTGCGCAGGACCAGCTGGGCAGTCTGGTTTTTGTCAATCTCCCAGAGGTTGGGGATGAATTTGAGGTTGGAGATACTTTGGGCGACGTGGAAAGTGTGAAAGCGGTGTCGGATATCTACGCTCCTGTAGGAGGTACCATCTCGTCTGTTAATGAAGAATTGTTGGATACACCGGAAGCCATCAATCAGAGCCCTTACGACGCATGGCTAGTAGAAATCAGCGCGATCAGTGATCAGGACGACCTCCTTTCCGCATCGGAATACAAAGTGCATTGCCTTGAGGAGGGATGACCATGGGACACTTCCTGCCTTCTACTCTGGAACAGCGGGATGAGATGCTAAAGTCTTTGGGCCTTTCCTCGATGGAAGAGCTCTATCGTGGTACCCCGGAAGCGCTGATTCTCAAAGATGGCCCCAATATCCCATCAGGAAAGAGTGAGCTAGAGGTGCTTCGAAGTCTATCTGCACTGGCGGGAAAGAACAAGGTGTTTCCTTCCATCTTTCGAGGTGCAGGTGCCTATCGACATTACATACCTGCTGTGGTTTCCGCTGTGATCTCAAAAGAGACGTTCCTTACCGCATATACGCCCTATCAGCCGGAGATATCCCAAGGAATTCTCCAGTCGATCTATGAATTTCAGACGATGATCTGTGAACTAACAGGGATGGATACCGCCAATGCTTCCGTCTATGACGGTGCAAGTGCTGCAGCGGAGGCCGTAGCAATGTGTCGGGACAGAAAACGCAGTAGAGCCTTGGTTTCCGGAGCGGCAAATCCTCAGGTCATGGAAACGGTACGAACCTACTGCTGGGCTTCCGGTCATGAGATGGAACTCATTCCCGTGAAAAACGGGGTGACAGATATAGACGCTTTGGGGGCAATGCTCACTTCGGATACCGCCTGCGTCTATCTGGAGCAGCCAAACTATTTTGGACAGCTGGAAGAGGCGACGCAGATCGGGGAGCTTACCCATGAACACGGAGCAAAATTCATTATGGGAGTCAATCCAATAGCAGCGGCGATTCTGAAAACACCTGCGCAGTGCGGTGCGGATATTGCGGTAGGGGAAGGACAGCCATTGGGCATTCCACTCAGCTTTGGCGGGCCTTATCTGGGTTTTATGGCTGCGACCGAAGCCCTGATGAGAAAGCTGCCCGGACGCATTGCAGGAGAGACGACCGATGCAAAAGGGAACCGGGCGTTTGTGCTCACCCTACAGGCGCGAGAACAGCATATTCGGCGAGAGAAGGCCAGCAGCAACATCTGCTCCAATCAGGCGCTTTGTGCAACTTCAGCAGCGGTATATATTGCAGCCATGGGGCCGGATGGTCTGCGAGAGGTGGCAGAGCAGTGCTATCATAAGGCTCACTATTTGGCACAGCAGATTTCTAAGGTGCCTGGCTTTGCCTTGCGCCATCATGGTGTGTTCTTCCATGAATTTGTGACAGAATGTTCTTTTGATGTACATACTGTGATGGAGCGATTGGAATCTCAGGGGATTCTGGGTGGTTTGCCCCTAAAAGACGGCGGGATTTTGTGGTGTGCTACTGAGATGAATACGAAGGAAGAGATGGATGCACTGGTTTCTCTGCTACAGGAGGTGAGTGCCGAATGAAGCTTTTGTTTGAAAAAAGTGTTGCCGGTAGGCGGTCAGTCTATCTGCCGCCTTGTGATGTGAGCGAAGTTCCCATTCCGGAAAGTCATCAAAGAGGGCAAAAATTGGACTTGCCGGAACTGTCAGAAACGGATGCCAGCCGGCATTACTCAGCTCTAGAGCGGAGAGCCTTTGGCGTGAATCATGGCTTTTACCCATTGGGGAGCTGTACGA
>JAQSXW010000083.1 GCA_029256465.1 Evtepia sp. | reverse complement strand
GCGGATTAGTTGGCTGTTTTGCGGTAAAACAAAAAATCCTTTACCTGGAACACTGGCCAAAAAGCCCTCCAGTTCCAAGTCGTTATAGGCACGGGTCGTGGTAATCACGCTAATCTTCAAATCTCGTGCCAGTTGACGAATGGAGGGCAGTGTTTCTCCCTCCTTCAGGTCGCCTTGGTAGATGGCGGCCTTGATCTGTTCTTTTATTTGCTCATAAATGGGGCTGCCCGCCGTGTTGCGTATTACTATTTTCAAGGAATCACCTCGTCACTCTGTATATGAACAGTATGTACAGTATAGACAGATTATTCCACCCTGTCAAGAGGATAATTCCAATTTTCTCACTCACATCGTCCAGTGTAAGATTGACGTTCGTGATCCCTATGTGATAGTGTAAATAAAAAGTAATCTTATCCAGAACGCAGTAAGGCAGTGATGCAAAGAAAGGACGGTTTCTATGGAGTATGATTTTTCTTTTCAAAATCCAACCCGCATTCACTTTGGTAAGCACGCTCTGGAGTATTTAGAGCCAGAGCTCAATCGATTTGGGCCCCGCGTGCTTTTGGTCTATGGTGGTGGATCGGTGAAGCAAACCGGGCTATATGAAACGACCTTAAAACTGTTAAAACGTAGCCGGAAGAAGATATCTGAGCTTTCTGGTGTCCCTTCCAACCCCACGGCCTCCAAAGTCTATGAAGGCATCTCTCTTGCAAAAAAGTTTGAGCCAGATTTGATTTTGGCAGTGGGCGGCGGATCGGTGATCGACTGTGCCAAGGCCGTTGCCGCCGGTGCTTTGACCCATCAGGACTTTTGGGAAACATTCTTCCTGCGAAAAGAGAAGCCAATGGACGCAATACCCATAGGGGTGATACTCACGATGGCGGGTACCGGTTCGGAGATGAACGGTGGATCGGTGATCACCCATGAGGAGAGCAAGCGGAAGACTTCTATGGAAAGCGGTCTTCTATACCCCATATTTTCCATTCTCAATCCGGAACTAACCTATACCGTACCGAAAGAACAGATGATTAGCGGCATTTGTGACATCATCAGTCATATTCTGGAAGTCTATATGAGTCCCTCTGATGAGGACAACCTCTCGGACGATTTGGCGGAGGCAATTTTGGGTAATGTAATTCGCTCCGCACGCCGCGCCTTAAAAGACCCCAAGGATTATACCGCCCGTAGCAACTTAATGTGGGGTGCTACCTTAGGGTTAAATGGTCTTCTGGAAGGCTCTAAGCGGCAGGACTGGATGGTGCATCAGATCGAACATCAAATTGGAGCCTACACAAACTGCCCCCATGGTTTAGGTCTATCCGCAATCTCCGCCAATTACTACCGACTGGTTTGCCCCCATGCGGAAGGCCGTTTCTTCCGCTTTGCCACCAATGTTTGGAACATCGATCTGAAAGGCAAGACCCAGACGGAAGTCGCACGTTTGGGCATCGATGCACTGGAAGCCTTCTTCCGAGAAATGGGCGCCTGCACTAGCTTGCGAGAGCTTGGTATGGACGAGACCTCGCCTATTGATGAAATTGCAAACTCCTGCAAACGGCTGCGGGGTGGCTATCTCAACTTTACACATGAGCAAATCTGCAAGCTACTTTGGGACAGCCTATAGGGACCCCTTTTCTTATCTGCATCTGAGGATAATATTTTTAATATGCAGCAAAAAAAGCCTTTTACTAGTTTACCTTCTAACATAGGAGCTCTCCGTCGTCACAAGAACGACGGAGAGTTTTTTCGACAATGATCAACATGACTTGGTCCAGCATAAAATGTGGTGTACAGTAATGTACAAACTTCAAAGGAGGATTTAAAATGGCCACATTTACGAACCAAGCGACCCTCTCCTATAACAATAATGTTAAAAACTCAAACGTCGCTACCGGAGAGCTGCTTGCAGTTTTGACTGCAACCAAGACAGCTGTCATGGACGACTATGTTGCAAATGATGATGTCACCTTTATCATCAGCATTGTAAACTCAGGACCAACTGCCTATACCGGATTGAAGATCACCGATGATCTTGGTGCCTATCCCTTTGGCTTAGGAAAAATATATCCATTAGCTTATCAAACAGGATCCATTCGTTATTATCTCAATGGTACTCTGCAGGCGGTTGCTCCTACCGTTGTGGCAGGACCACCACTAGAAATTAGTGGAGTTTCCGTCCCTGCTGGCGGCAATGCGCTGATTGTATTTGAGGCAAATGTAACCAAGTTTGCTCCTCTCGCTGTGGCTGATAGGATTGACACCGAAGCTGTGATCACTGGAGGTGGTCTATCGGATCCCCTCTCTGCTAAGGCAACCATCACAACGGAAGATGTTCCGAACCTCACCATCAGCAAAACCGTTTCCCCGACTACCGTAACCGAAAATGGAGAGCTGACGTATACGTTTATTCTGCTGAATAGTGGAAACACTGCCGCAGTTGCAGCGGATCACGTTGTGCTGACGGATACGTTTGATCCAATCCTAGACCCCATTGCGGTTAGATTTAACGGTACTCTTTGGGCTGATCCGGCAAACTACGATTATGACAATACTACTGGTGAATTTGCAACGGTTGACGGGCAGATTACCGTTCCTGCTGCCACCTTCACGCAGGATCCTGCCAATGGAAACTGGATTGTCAATCCGGGTGTCAGCACCTTGACAATAACTGGCACAGTATAAGAATATTCCGGGCATCTTGCTAACGCCTAATCAACAACTGGGATCTGATTTATCAGATCCCAGTTGTTATTCTGCCAGCATTTCTCTTTCCAGTAAATCGGTTAGCTGTTCCGGCGGAACCCCCAACACGAGCAAAAGCCCCACAAGAGCCAAGAGTGGCTGTGGCTTTAACCCCCCACGGACAGGCAGAATCAGTTCCTGCCGCTCCACTGTCCCACCGGTAATGGTCACCAGCTCCCGTTGAACCGCAATGGAGACCTGATCCGCCTCGAGGCTCGAAACCGTTAAGCTGTCCTTGGACGAAACTCCGTAGCTCATCGCACAGGAGGCTTCGCAGCGGCTGATCAAAGCTGCCTCTGTTCCAGGCAGTAGCAGCAGCCGGCAAGGTGGCAAAGCCTCCTCTCTCCCAACACTGGTTTTGGGGAAGATGGCAAGCAGCTCCAAGGGAGCCCGGGTGTCAAGCTCTCTCGGTGCTTGCGCAATCAGAATTTCCATGGTTTCTCTCCAGCACTGAGGTAGGATTCCATCCAGGGTCTCCCTTAGTCGCTCCGTTCCGCCAAGAATCCCCACCGTTTCCATGCAACTTCCTCCTTTTGGCAGAAACAACTTGCTTCCGCCGTTATCTTACTTCAGTTTGTGAACATCGGAGGCGTTTTATACAAACGTTTTTTGTCGTAAGCGTTACGCTTGTTCTCGCCCAGAGCACCGCCCCTTGACTTTTTTTCTGGTACGACATAAAATAAGGAATACTTTGATTGGAAAAGGATGAAACATCATGTCCAAGGACAACAAAAAACAGGTGGAGCAAATCACAGATATGGAGACCGATTTTGCTCAATGGTATACCGATGTATGCAAAAAGGCTGAGCTGATTGATTACTCCAGTGTTAAAGGCATGTTTATTTTGCGGCCCTATGGATACGCCTTATGGGAGAATATCCAGAAGGAACTGGATAGCCAGTTTAAGAAGACCGGCCATGAAAATGTTTATCTACCTATGCTGATCCCTGAATCCCTCCTCCAGAAGGAGAAGGATCATGTGGACGGGTTTGCGCCGGAATGTGCCTGGGTGACCATGGGAGGTAACGAGGAACTGGAAGAGCGGCTCTGTATCCGTCCCACCTCAGAAACCCTGTTCTGCGCCCTCTATGCCAACATCATTCAGTCCTGGCGAGATCTCCCCAAATTATACAACCAGTGGTGCTCTGTTCTGCGCTGGGAAAAGACCTCTCGCCCCTTTCTCCGCCACCGTGAGTTTTTGTGGCAGGAGGGGCACACGATGCACGAAACTGCCGAGGAAGCTGTGAAGGAAACCCATCAGATGCTGAACATCTATGCGGACTTTTGTGAAAATGTGCTGGCTATGCCCGTCGTTAAGGGGGTAAAGACGGATAAAGAGAAGTTCTCCGGAGCCGAGGATACCTATACCATTGAATGCATGATGCACGATCGGAAGGCCCTCCAGTCTGGCACTAGCCACTATTTCGGCGATGGATTTGCCAAGGCTTTTGATATCACCTTTGCTGATAAGAACAATCAGCTCAGTTATCCTCATCAGACTTCATGGGGCCTGTCCACTCGAATCATCGGTGGCATTATCATGACCCACGGCGACAATAATGGCCTCCTGATGCCCCCCCGCATCGCGCCCACACAGATTATGGTGATTCCCATTGCCCAGCATAAGCCCGGTGTCATTGACGCAGCGCAGGGCTTGGTTTCTCGTCTGAGTGCCGCCGGTTTTCGGGTCAAAAGTGATATCTCCGACCAGTCCCCCGGCTGGAAATTTGCCGAGTATGAGATGAAGGGTATCCCCCTGCGTGTGGAGATTGGACCAAAAGACATTGAGAAGGAACAATGCGTTTTGGTTCGCCGCGATACAGGTGAAAAACAGTTTGTTTCTTTATCCGAATTGGAAGTAGCCGTCGATGCGAGCCTCGATGCCATCCATCAAAACATGTATACGAAAGCCAAACAAAACCTAGACGCTCATACCTATGAAGCCTGTTCTCTGGAGGAAGCAAAAAAGCTTCAAGAAGAACACGGCGGCTTCATCAAGACCATGTGGTGTGGCTCCCTGGACTGTGAACTGC
>JAQSXW010000082.1 GCA_029256465.1 Evtepia sp. | reverse complement strand
GGATACAGAGGTAGAAGAAAATGAATTTGAGGGCGAAGATGTCTGAGTTTACGCTAAGAAGCCAATAAGGTGGAGTAATCCGGGGCACGATAGAGGCGATGACGATCCAAAGGAGGATATCAAGTATGAGAAAAACAAAAATTATCTGCACATTAGGACCAGCAACGGATGCACCTGGGGTGTTGAGGGATATGATGCTTTGTGGCATGAATGTAGCAAGATTTAACTTTTCTCACGGCACGCATCCTGAACATCAGAAACGGCTGGACGAGCTGAAACAACTGCGAGAGGAGTTGGGGCTGCCCATTGCTGCACTGCTGGATACCAAAGGACCTGAAATACGCCTGAAACATTTTGAACACGGGAATGCGATTCTAAAAGAGGGGCAGACATTTACACTGACCACTAGAGCAGTGATTGGAAATCAGGAAATATGCGGAATCACCTACAAGGATTTGCCACAGGATGTGGATATCGGTAGTCGAATCATGCTAGACGATGGCCTGATTGGTATGCGCGTAACTGATTTAACGGATACTGATATTATTTGCCAAGTGGATAACGGAGGCCCTATTAAGGATCGAAAAGGGGTTAACGTCCCAGGAATCCACTTGTCGATGCCCTACATGAGTCAGCAGGACAAGGAAGATATCCTATTTGGAATTGAACAAGGATTTGATTTTGTTGCGGCAAGTTTTTGCCGGAGTGAGCAGGATGTACTGGAGATTCGGCGTTTTATTGAGGAAAACAGAGGTGATATGCTCATTATTGCCAAAATCGAGAATCAAGAAGGAGTTGACAACATTGCCGCGATTATGGCAGTGGCTGACGGGGTTATGATTGCTCGTGGTGATATGGGCGTGGAAATTGACTTTACTGAGATACCAGTCATCCAAAAAGAAATCATTAGCCGTGCCATGGCCAATGGAAAAACAGTCATTACGGCAACTCAGATGCTAGAGAGCATGATGAACAATCCCAGGCCAACCCGAGCAGAAATTACAGATGTTGCGAATGCAGTGTATGACGGGACTTCCGCTGTCATGTTATCCGGGGAGACAGCAGCCGGACAGTATCCGGTAGAAGCGGTTCGAACCATGGCGGCGATTGCCAATCGGACGGAGACCGATATTAACTATTTTGGGCGAATGGTAAAAATGGCAACCGATGCCCACCTTGGGATCAGTGATGCTACCGCCCATGCAGCGTGTACCACGGCAACGGATACGAACGCTAGCGCCATCATTACCGTGTCCAAAAGTGGAGCAACGGCCCGCAGAATCAGCAAATACCGCCCGGAAACCCCCATCGTCGCCTGCATCATGAAGCCGGAAATCCAACGACAGCTTGCACTCTCTTGGGGTGTTACACCTATCCTTATGCCTTTCGCCGAGAATACCGATGAAATGATTGATTTTTCTGTTCAGGCGGCCAAGGACGTAAAACTGGTGGAAGACGGAGATATTGTAGTGGTAACTGCCGGTATCCCCGCAGGTGTCTCCGGGACAACCAACATTATGAAAGTTCATTTGGTTGGCAGCTGTCTCATTACCGGTGTAGGAGTCGGCAATGAAAATGCAAAAGGAAACCTC
Organism: Evtepia sp.; assembly: GCA_029256465.1. Taxonomy (GTDB): domain Bacteria; phylum Bacillota; class Clostridia; order Oscillospirales; family Oscillospiraceae; genus Evtepia. Next base: position 3,243 of record JAQSXW010000082.1, on the reverse strand, counting down.
TGCATCTGCCGGAATCTGGGTGATATTAAATCAAAGTTTGAGCAGGGTGATGTGTTGGTGATCCCTCAAACCAACAACGAAATGCTACCCTATATCCGCCAGGCAGCAGCTGTCATTACGGAAGAGGCCGGCCTCAGCAGCCATGCAGCAGTGGTGGGGCTCAGCACCAATAAAGCAGTCATTATTGGTGCTTTGGGCGCGACACGAATTCTTCATGATGGGATCTTTGTCTCCGTTGATTGCAAACGCGGAATTGTACAGAATTTAGCGCAATAATCATGAAAGCGCCGCACAGCTTCCCTGCAAAGGAGATTTTCTACGTATTGACAAGGGATAGAATCGGTGATATAGTACTCCGGTAAAAGAGTTTTGACGAAGACGAAACCGCAGAGCACTGTCCAGAGAGAGGCGCATATGGCTGAGAGCGCCTTGCAGAATGCAGCGGCATGACCACTTCCGAGCTGCCCTCCGAAGATTAGTAGGCTGGGCCGGGTACGCCCGTTATCGCGATAACGAAGCGGCGGTTTCCGATTGGAGCCGCAAGCAGGGTGGAACCGTGGAGTCGTATTCTTGACCCCACCCCTGAAGTAATTCAGGGGTGGGGTTTTACTGTTATTCACCCCGAAGGAGGAATTGTGATGGAAAACAACTATACTTTTGAGAATCAGGAATATCGGGATACCTACCGACATACCGTCTCTCACATGCTGGCACAGGCCATGAAACGCCTGTATCCTGAGGTGAAACTGGCAATTGGTCCTTCCATTGAAAATGGCTTTTACTATGACTTTGACGCATCATTCCCCATTACACCGGAAATCCTAGAGGGATTGGAAAAGGAAATGCGGAATATTGCAAAGGAAAAGCTTAAGCTGGAGCGTTTTGAGCTGCCCCGTGAAGAGGCCATCCACTTCATAGAAGAGCAGGAGGAACCCTACAAGGTAGAATTAATTCAGGACTTGCCAGAGGATGCCATCATCTCCTTTTATAGACAGGGAGAATTCACGGATCTTTGCGCTGGCCCACATTTGGATTCAACCGGAAGGGTAAAGGGAAATGCACTAAAATTGACTTCCGCCACTGGAGCCTACTGGCGGGGAGATTCCAGTCGAAAGATGCTACAGCGTGTCTATGGAACCTGCTTCCCAAAGAAAGAGGATCTGGATGCTTACCTGACACGCATTGAGGAGGCCAAAAAGCGGGATCACCGGAAGCTGGGTAAGGAATTGGGACTGTTTCTCTTCTTGGAGGAAGGCCCTGGCTTCCCATTCTTTCTCCCCAAGGGTATGGTGATCAAAAACAAGCTGATTGAGTATTGGCGAGAGGTACACACCAAGGCTGGCTATGTAGAAATTTCTACGCCCATCATGCTAAATCAAGATTTGTGGCACCGTTCCGGGCACTGGGATCACTATAAGGATAATATGTATACGACAGTGATCGACGAAGTGGATTTTTCCCTCAAGCCCATGAACTGCCCCGGTGGCATGCTGGTCTACAAATCTCAGCCTCATTCGTATCGTGACCTGCCCCTGCGTTGTGGCGAATTGGGTCTCGTTCATCGTCACGAGTTATCAGGTGCCCTTCATGGTCTTATGCGCGTTCGTTGTTTTACACAGGATGATGCACATATCTTTATGACGCCAGAGCAAGTCAATGATGAGATCAAGGGAGTCGCCAATCTTATTGACGAAGTTTACTCACTCTTTGGATTCAAGTACCATGTGGAGCTTTCCACTATGCCGGAAGACCATATTGGCACCGACGAAGAATGGCGCGTTGCTACCGACGGTTTACGGTCGGCCTTAGAGGAGCTAGGGAAAGAGTATATCGTGAATGAAGGAGACGGTGCATTTTACGGTCCGAAAATCGACTTCCATCTTGAGGATTCTATAGGCCGTACTTGGCAGTGTGGTACAATTCAGCTGGATATGCAGATGCCGGAACGGTTTGATCTGGAGTATGTCGGTTCCGATGGCGAAAAGCATCGGCCCGTAATGATTCACAGGGTAGCATTTGGTTCCATTGAACGATTTATTGGGATCCTGACAGAGCATTATGCCGGAGCATTCCCCACATGGCTGGCACCCGTTCAGGTGAAGATTCTTCCCATTACTGACCGTGTTGCAGCCTATGCAGATGAGATGAAGGCCAAGTTGGAGGCAAAGGGTTTCCGCGTGGAGACGGATCATCGTAATGAGAAGATCGGATATAAGATCCGCGAAGCTCAGATGGAAAAAGTGCCATATATGCTGGTGCTGGGGGATAAAGAGGCGGAAGCGAATCAGGTAGCAGTCCGTTCCCGTTCCAACGGCGACTTGGGTGCGATGGAGTATAACGCTTTTGAAGCCATGATCCAAGAAGAAGTGGAAACTAAGAAGAGTTAAAAATCAGCTTTATACTATAAATGTACACGAAAAAGCCCCGCCTTTCTGGTTGAAAGGCGGGGCATAAAGCTTTTTTATGCTTGTTGCTCTAAGGGAAGTAATGCAACTCGTATTTCAAGGACTCGGCGGTTATCCACCCGGGTTACGGTCACGTCCAAATTCTCATAGATAAAGTGGTCACCCTCTACGGGGACTTGTCCCAATTGTTCCAGGACCCAGCCGCTGATGGAAGTGGAGTCACTGAGGTCGCCACGTAGGGAGAAACGATCGAACAGATCGTCAAGATCAGCAGAACAGGAAATCAGGTAACTGCCATCCTCCAGTTGTTTAAACTCCTCCAGCACTTCATCATGTTCATCCCAGATTTCACCCACCAATTCTTCCAAGATATCCTCCAAGGTCACAAGACCCTGTGTTCCACCATATTCATCCACCACGATTGCCATATGTGTTTTATTGCGTTGTAGCAGACGAAGCAGAGAGGAAATCTTGGTGTTGCCAGTGGTATAAAGTACAGGAGTCACAAGATCGCTAAAGTTGGTGATGTTCCGGTGTCGTGCCGCATAGAAGTCCTTTTCATGAATGATACCGATGATGTTGTCGATGTTTTCGTCATAGACCGGAATGCGGGAATATCCGCTTTCTGCAAAGGCGGCGGCGAGTTTTTCCATAGTTGCATTCTGATCTACACCAATAATGTCAACTCTTGGGGTTAAAATCTCCTCAACCTCAAGATCATTAAACTCAATGGCTGCCCGAATGAGCTGACTTTCATGAGCATCAAGACCGCCTTCACTCTCCGCTTCCTCCACCATAGTGATTAGGTCTTCCTCTGTGATACCTTCTTCCTCCGAGG
>JAQSXW010000081.1 GCA_029256465.1 Evtepia sp. | reverse complement strand
ATCAGGTACAATCTGTCCTTACAGTGGATGTATCGGTAGAACAAGAAGAACAATTAGTCATAAAAGCCAACTCTCCAAACATTTTGATAAAAAAGGTAGAATCCGACTATTGTTTTCCACCTACCATACGTACCTTTCTCCGTCAGCCAGTTATTGTAGGCATGGGCCCTGCGGGATTATTTGCAGCACTTTCTCTCGCACGTGCAGGCGTTCCGTCAATCATATTAGAACGGGGTAGGAATGTGGATGAACGCAGTATGGATGTCGAACACTTCTGGAAAACGGGAGAACTGTCGGTTTCCTCGAATGTTCAATTTGGGGAAGGCGGCGCAGGAACCTTTTCTGATGGGAAACTGACAACAGGTACGCATGATGTTCGAGCAAAGGCTGTATTGAAAATTTTAGTGGAGCATGGAGCACCAGAGGATATTATGTATTCCCATAAGCCCCATGTAGGGACAGATTTATTGCGTGAAGTCGTAAAAAACATTCGCTATGAATTGATTGAGCTTGGTTGTGATGTGCGCTTCGAGCATCAGCTATATGAACTGAAGTTACAAGGAAATCAGCTGGCGGGTGTCATTGTGATGACGGAATGTGGACCCTATCATTTAGAGTGCGACACACTGATTTTGGCACCTGGCCATTCAGCTCGTGATACATTTACCATGCTACATCAGTTGGAGATTCCAATGGAGCAAAAACCATTTGCCATAGGTCTTCGCATTGAGCATAAGCAGGTGGAAATCAACAAAGCTCAGTTTGGGGAAATGTCGGAGAAGGTTCCACCCTCGGACTATAAACTGGCTTGTCATCTGCCAAATGGTCGCTCCGCCTTTACTTTTTGTGTATGCCCAGGTGGGGAAGTTGTAGCAGCTACTAGCGAATATGGGCGGGTTGTAACCAATGGAATGAGTCATCGTGCCCGAGATTCGGAAAACATTAATGGAGGCTTTTTGGTGGGAGTTGGGCCAGCGGATTATCCTGGTGATGATCCACTGGCGGGAATACGATTTCAGGAGCAATGGGAGAAGGCAGCTTGGGAATTGGGGGGGTGCAACTTTCATGCACCTGCACAGTTGGTTCATGACTTTTTAAGCAAACAGCCTTCAACAAACGGCGGCACCATAATACCCACCTATCGTCCAGGAATTACTTGGACGGACTTAAGCGCCTGTTTGCCAGACTATGTAGTTGAGACATTGCGGGATGCACTGCCAATTTTTGACCGGAAAGTGAAGGGATTTGCGAATCCAGATAGTGTTCTGACTGGAGTGGAAACGAGATCCTCAGCTCCGCTTCGGATACTGCGGGATGCGAATACGTTGGAATCCAGTGTTAAGGGGCTTTACCCATGCGGAGAAGGTGCAGGATATGCTGGAGGGATTGTATCGGCTGCGGTGGATGGAATGCGAGTTGCAGAAGCAATTGCCACTCGAAAGTGAGTAGTTGCACCAATAAAAAACCCGGCAGCTATGTTTCCATAACTGCCAGGGTTTACGCTATAAAGTATAGCCCATCGAGGTGATCAATTCGAACGGATTGAGATCCTCAGGGTGCAGCCGCACATCCAAAAGTTGTTCATATAAATCAAGGGGACCGATACCTGCAAGACGATCAACCTCACGTCCATCTTGATAAACAATGACGGTAGGAATCGAGTAGACATCAAGTTCTAGGGCAAGGAATCCTTCCCTATCGGCGTTGATTGCGACGACGAGGGCTTGTCCATCATAACGCTGAGCCAATTCCTCCATAATCGGAGTCATTTCCTCACAGGTATCGTGCCAGTCCGTCCAAAAATAAGCCATGACGAGCTGACCGGAAGATACAGCAGATCCAAACTCTTCGCCATCCATTTGAATCAAAGCCATAGTGCATCATCCTTTCTGTTTTTTACTTGCTTGCCTTTCGCTGACAGATGTAATTGTAGAAGAGAAGAATCGTTTCGTCAAGAGAATAGTTGCAATTTATTTTAATTCCAGTGTATAATAAAATACTACATTTGGTTTTTTTAAGGAGAGAATAATATGGCTGGAGACGGTATGAATCAGAATTTTATCCATGATTTCATTGATGAGGAGCTCGCTCCAGGTGGTCGTTGTGAGGGAATGCAAGTGCATACCCGTTTTCCGCCGGAGCCAAACGGCTATCTGCATATTGGACATGCTAAGGCAATTTATGTGGATTTTGGAACAGCTGAAAAATATCTAGGCATTTGTAATCTTCGTATGGACGATACCAATCCGACCAAGGAAGATGTCACCTATGTAGAAGCAATACAGGAAGATATCAAATGGCTGGGCTATGACTGGGAAGATCGTTTTTACTTTGCTTCTGATTATTTTGAGAAAATGTATCAGTATGCTATAGAACTCATCCAAAAAGGTTTGGCTTACGTCTGTGAATTGACCCCGGAACAAATGAAAGAAATGCGTGGGGATGTGGGAAAACCTGCGCAAAGTCCGTACCGGGATCGTCCAATTGAAGAAAGCTTAGAACTTTTTCAAAAAATGCGTGCGGGAGCATTTCCAGATGGAGCCATGACTTTGCGGGGGAAAATTGATTTGGCTTCTGGCAATTTCAACATGCGGGATCCTGTCATCTACCGCATCAGTCATATGGAGCATCATCGCACAGGGAAGCAGTGGTGCATCTATCCAATGTACGATTATGCGCATCCCCTTGAAGATGCGATTGAGAATATTACCCATTCACTCTGCTCGTTGGAATTTGAAGATCACCGTCCCCTATATGATTGGGTCATTGCCAACGTTTCAGCACCAAGCAAGCCCCGTCAAATTGAGTTTGCCCGCTTAAATATCACCTATACGGTACTTTCTAAAAGAAAGCTTCGCCAATTGGTGGAAGAGGGTAAGGTGTCTGGCTGGGACGATCCGCGGATGCCAACGCTTTCCGGTCTCCGCCGCAGAGGGTATACCCCTGTTTCCGTTCGCAACTTTTCCGAGCGGATTGGCGTATCGAAAGCAACCTCTACTGTGGAGTATGGCTTCCTGGAGCATTGCCTTAGGGAGGATCTCAATTTGAAGGCTCAGCGTGTCATGGCCGTTCTAAGTCCTGTGAAGCTGACCATTACTAACTATCCAGAGGATAAGCAGGAGACCTTCTCAGTGGAGAACAATCCAAACGCACCAGAGGATGGATTCCGAACTGTGACTTTTTCTCGCGATCTCTTTATTGAAGCAGACGATTTTATGGAAGAACCGGAAAAGAAATATTTTCGCATGTTTCCAGGGAACGAAGTGCGCCTAAAAGGATCTTACGTGGTCAAATGCACGGGTTGCGTTAAGGATGTATCTGGGAAAGTAGTGGAAGTGCTTGCGGAATACGACCCCGATTCCAAAGGTGGCAATCCCGCAGACGGACGGAAGGTTAAAGGTACCATCCACTGGGTCGATAGCAAGAGTTGCATTAACGCAGAAGTGCGCCTTTATGATAATCTTTTTACCGATCCCAATCCAGACAGCGGAGAAAAGAACTTTTTGGACTGCCTCAATCCCGACTCTCTAAAAGTATTGGAAAATTGCAAATTGGAAGCAAGTTTAAAGATGGCAAAACGAGAAGACGCATTCCAATTTATGAGAATGGGGTATTTTTGCTTGGACCTCCGTAACTCCACTGATGAGCATCTCGTTTTCAATCGCTCTGTCACCTTGAAGGATAGCTTTAACGCAAAATAGTACAGACGAGAAAGGAGTTGCCGCGGTATGAACCGGGAAGAGGCATGGGCATTACTCACTGAGTTTAATCAGGAACCATTTCACTTGCAGCACGCCAGAGTGGTAGGCAATGTAATGAAGTGGTACGCGAATGAACTGGGATTTGGCGATGAAGCAGATTTTTGGGAAATCGTCGGCCTGCTGCATGATCTAGATTTTGAACAGTTCCCCGATGAACATTGTATTAAGACTGAGGAGATTATGCGGGATCGAGGTGTGGATGAAAGGATCATTCATGCAGTGGTCAGTCATGGATATGGAATCATGGTAGATGTGGAGCCCGTTCACCCCATGGAAAAAGTGCTGTATGCGGTCGATGAATTGACCGGTCTCATCGGTGCCGCTACGCTCATGCGCCCTTCAAAGAGTGTTGCTGACATGGAGCTAAAGTCTCTCAAAAAGAAGTTTAAGGACAAAGGCTTTGCCGCTGGATGTTCCCGGGAGGTCATTTCTAAAGGAGCGGAAATGCTTGGTTGGGAGTTGGACGTGCTGCTTGATCGGACCATGCAGGCAATGCGTAAATGTGAAGCGCAAAATTAATGTGATAAGATAAAAAGAGCCCGGCCAAAAGGCCGGGTTCTTTCATATTAGCTTTTACCATTGACTGCCTGAAGTAATACTTTTGATGCAACGGAACCAGCTACATCGGCACCGGAACCGCCGTTCTCGACCAAAACAATAAAGGCTAATGGATGAGCTTCATCATCTAAAAACCCGGCGAACCAAGAGTGCGGGGTCTTGCCACTTGACACTTCAGCCGTACCGGATTTTGCACAGATCTTTAGGTCGCCAAAGCTGCTTTGTCCATAGGTTTCTAGTACGTCATTGCGCATCATTTGTTGCAAGGTTTCACAAGTAGACTTATTCCAGATGCTTATGGTACCTGCTTTCGCGCTGAACAAGCTGGGAATTTTTGTCCCTGAAAAGATCTCACGCTCCAAAAGAATGGGAGTCACCACTGTCCCATCATTTGCAATCCCTCCGATGAGGGTTAAAAATGATGCTGGATTTATCATGTCATGAAATTGCCCAGAGCCGGACCAACCTAAATCGATTGTATTTGCCCCAGCCACTTCAAATTGGCCCGCAGCGGTAG